>NZ_JBALWD010000025.1:0-61207 GCF_036960985.1 Sneathiella sp.
TATGCTTTGGAGATATTCCAGCTGTTGCCGTGTATATTCGAAATCAAGCAAAGGCAGCTGAGCAAGTCGGTATTCCTTTTAGTGAAGTTCTATGGCCAGCTTCTATCAGCCAGGCAGAATGTAAGGATGAGATTGCTAAACTCAACGACGATCCGGGTATCGTCGGCGTTATCTTGCAAAGGCCTGTTCCGGAGCATATCAATGTTCGATCCTTGCAATCCGCCATTCATCCGCTAAAAGACGTGGAAGGGATGAATCCTGCTTCAATAGGTAATATTGTCTACTCCGATGTAGCCCTTGCCCCTTGTACTGCGGCGGCCTCCGTTGAATTGATTAAAGAAACAGGGCTAAGTCTCAAAGGCTTAGAAGTTGTGATGGTTGGCCATTCGGAAATCGTCGGCAAACCCGCAGCTTTTTTGTTAATGGCAGAGGGGGCAACTGTCACAGTATGTCATCATATGACACGCTCCGTTGCAATGCATTCAAGAAGGGCGGACGTTGTCGTGGTTGCCGTCGGTCAACCGAATTTTCTCGGAGCGGATATGGTCAAGCCTGGCGCTGCAGTTATAGATATCGGAATTAATCAAATCACTGATGATGACGGTAATGTCCGTATCGTCGGAGATGTCGATACGAAAAATGTTTTAGAGGTGGCCAGCTGGATTACGCCTGTACCTGGTGGAGTTGGACCGGTAACTGTCGCCATTTTGATGCGGAATGCAACTCGAGCGCATCAACGACAAATGTCTGTTGGTTGGTTATAGCTCCTTTCAGATTTTATGAGAAGGTGGATTGAAAGCAAAATAACTTTCTATTCCTTTCGAAAGAAGGGGATCATAAAAACCAGACATGCAATTAGGAAAACAACACTTCCGAACATCGCCCAGAACTGACCAAGGCTGGCAATAATGAATCCAATGGCTGATATGACGAAAAGGATCCAGCCAAAAAAATTGATTTGATTGTTCGTCATTCTAAATTCCCATATGATTTGATTTAATCGAAGTTGCTTGCTTGCTCTTTAATGACGTAGTATTCTTCATATTAATATTTTATTCCGCAAGTGCAACATTGTTGGAACTGGAAGTGATAGATGCTCGATTCAAGTTATCCAGAAATTAATTCAGGACCACCAAAACCCAGCAGCATAATACAGCCCAGTATTTTTTCAATACCGGCTGGTACCGAGTGCTATGTCGTAAAAGGATCTGGCGTTGCCTTGATCTCAATCGAGGCAGGGGATCGTTTTTCCATATCAAATGATGAGGGCGGCCAAGTCTGCGAACTCGTCGTTGCCGGAGCAGACGGAATAATCGATCCGGAAATTCTGGGAGAGAGCAGTAATAGCGATTGTGCAGGATTGAAGAAGCTATTGAGTAAATCCGAAGCAAGTTTGCAAACGATCCGGATGGGAATTGAATGGCGGGGGATAAATCTTGCTGACGCGGGCGGTTTCCGTGTTTTCGATACGTTGACTTCGCCGGGTGTGGAGGTAGAGTTTCGTGCTTCGCGTAAAGGCGTTGTTATTATCTCGGCGCCTGGTGAGCCGATGGATATGGAAACGCAGAACGCGACGACCTCGTTATCGGTCACGATTCATAGGGCGCTTATCAAACCACGTAAGAGTTTTGAACTGCCCGATCCCCTGGCCGATCCTGTCCTTGATTTGCGCGTCCAAACGAGAACAGCAGAAACTTATTTTGTTAAGGCAGGTGACTTTCTTCAAATACTCGATGTCGATGGACGCCAATGTACAGACTTTCAGTGCTTTTCTGCCCGAAAGCTAGATAACGGTCTGGAGCACGCGTTGGATGTTACAACCACGCGTTCTTTGATGGGGCATTCTTATCCGATGCCCGGATTGCACGCGAAATATTACGACCAGGAAATGATACCTTTGGTCGAGGTTATCCAGGACACATGTGGTCGTCATGATGCATTTGCTTTGGCTTGCGCCGCAAAATATTACGATGATATGGGATATCCCGGACATGCAAACTGTTCTGAGAATTTTAATGGTGCTTTGTCCGAATATGACGTGGTGGCGCGGACGGGATGGATGGCCATTAATTTCTTCTTCAATACCGGCATAGACGAACATGGTGTTATGTATAGCGATGAACCTTGGTCGCGCCCGGGTGATTTTGTGTTGTTACGTGCCCTAACAGATCTGGTTTGCGTCACATCGGCCTGCCCAGATGATACAACAGCAGCCAATGGCTGGAACCCCACGGATATTCATGTTCGTACATACGCAGGCAAAGAGAATTTTGCCCGCGCAATTGCGACTCGCACTACTCCAAATTCGGAACCAAAAATGACCAAACAGACCGCCTTTCACGATTGTTTTGCAAAACACACACGAAATTTTGTTGAGTATAAAGGATATTGGTTGGCCAATTGCTTTTCTAAATCCGGACCTTTAGATGAATACTGGGCCTGCCGGGAAAAAGCTGTGGTTATTGACTTGTCACCGCTACGGAAATTTGAAATCACGGGCCCTGATTCAGAAGCCCTCATGCAGTATACTTTGACCCGGAACATCAAAAAATTAGCCGTCGGGCAGGTCGTTTATACAGCAATGTGCTACGAACATGGCGGTATGATCGATGATGGAACGCTTTTACGCTTAGGGAAAGATAATTTCCGGTGGATCGGTGGGGATGATTATAGCGGTATTTGGCTGCGAGAAGTCGCCGATAAATTGGATCTTAAAGTTCTGGTCAGATCATCTACAGATCAAATGCACAATATTGCGGTTCAAGGACCAAACAGCCGAGAAATTCTTAAAAAGTTCGTGTGGACGCAGCCTGTTCAGCCTACGATTGGGGAATTAGAATGGTTCCGCTTTACTGTGGGTCGAATAGGCGATGATCAGGGAGTTCCGGTTGTGGTCTCTCGCACGGGATATACAGGTGAACTAGGCTACGAGGTTTGGTGTCACCCAAAGCATGCAGACATTGTTTTTGACGCGTTATGGGAAGCTGGTGAACCCCTTGGTTTGACGCCAATGGGGCTGGAAGCTCTTGATATGGTAAGAATAGAAGCGGGTTTAATTTTTGCCGGCTATGATTTTTCTGATCAAACAGACCCCTTTGAAGCCGGTATTGGATTTACTGTACCACTAAAGAGTAAAACTGATGACTTTATTGGCCGGGATGCGCTCATTCGGCGTAAGGAACATCCATCGCGTAAATTGGTTGGATTAGATATAGATAGTAGCGTCAATGTCTTGCATGGCGACTGCATACATATTGGGAGAGCCCAGATTGGCGAGATTACGTCTTCTATGAGGTCTCCTATATTGAAGAAAAATATTGCACTTGCGCGTGTCGATATTGCACATGCAGAAGTCGATACGGAAGTTGAAATTGGTAAGTTAGACGGGCAGCAACAAAGACTGCCCGCCAAAATTGTTCCGTTTGCCCATTATGATCCGACTAAATCTCGACCGCGATCCTAAATCCTAAGTGGGGTTGCTCTAGTTTTCCAAATAAGACTCAAGTGAGTCGTCCATTGCCTCTTTCCAGGGTGTGTGATGAACCGGTGCCATCGTTCCTGTAATAACAGATTGATAACTGTTATCCCGGAAAGTCATGATATTTTCCTTTTTATGCTTCTTCCACTGGTAGAAAGCTTCATTTACGCTATCAATGTCAAAGCTGGGGTAATCCGTTAAAGCAATCAGTTCTTTTACGTAATCGCCTTGATAACGTATGGCGCCGTAGTCATCTTCAATGGCATCCTCTGCGGCGACCCGTGCCACAACATCCTCTTGCATCTCCCCTTTTGAGGGCGTTTTAATCGAGCCATTGATGACATTCCGCGCATACCATGCTTGTGCGTCAAACATGTTGAATGTGTACCACTGATCCTGCATTCCAATATACATCAACGCCGGATTATGAGTAAAAACCACGCCTTTATAGAGATCGGCTGTTGCCAGCCTGTTCGCGGTTTTTAATCGTAATTCTTCTGCCATGAACGGAAAATAGTGCTGATATCCGGTGCATAAAATTATGGCGTCAACAGTTTTGGTCGTGCCGTCTTTAAAAGTACAGAGATTCCCCTCCACCTTCACTAATAATGGAACTTCCTCCCAGTTTTCTGGCCATTTAAATCCCATGGGCTCCGTTCGATGGCTAACCGTAATAGATTTGCAGCCATATTTCCAACATTGCGAGCCGATATCTTCTGCAGAATAACTCGTACCAACAACCAGAATATCCTTATCTTTGAACTCAACAGCATCGCGGAAATCATGGGCATGGAGGATGCGACCATTGAAGCGATCCATACCTTCGAATTGTGGTACATTTGGTGTCGAAAAATGGCCGCTAGCGACGACCACAAAATCAAATTCTTCCGTTATGGTTACATTTTTAACAAGGTTATGAGAAGTGACGTTGAATTTTCCCGTATTTGAATTCCATTCCACATGCCGAACAGGTGTTCTAAATCTAATCCAGTCACGAACACCAGCTTTTTCAACGCGCCCCTGAATATAGTCAAATAGAACGGCTCGCGGTGGATAAGAGGCTATCTGTTTGTGAAAATGTTCTTCAAATGAATAATCGGCAAATTCCAAACATTCTTTGGGGCCATTTGACCATAAATAACGATACATGGAACCATGAACTGCTTCGCCATATTCATCGAGGCCGGTGCGCCAGGTGTAATTCCATAAACCACCCCAATTATCCTGTTTTTCAAAGCACACAATTTCGGGAATTTCTTCGCCTCTTTTCGCTTGAGTCTGAAAGGCACGTAGCTGCGCCAGACCAGATGGTCCCGCTCCAATAACGGCTACTCTTTTTGTCACTATTTTCTCCTTTCAAATTTCACCTCCATAAAGCGAAGTGGGTAAGTCTGAAGTGGGACTTACAGAATCCTTATTTACTCAATACCCAAAGTTCGTTTGCGCTCTGATGACCAGGCTTGAATTAGCCGATCCGCAATGATGCCAATCGCCGCAATGCCCAGGCCAGCCAAGATTCCGCGGCCAGTGTCTGCGGTTGGTAATGCCCGATATATCTCTTGACCAAGATCTCGTGAGCCAATCAGTGCCGTAATCGCAACCATTGCTAGTGCCATCATGATGGTTTGGTTAACGCCCAGCATTATTTCAGGCAAAGCAATAGGCAACTCTACTTTCAACAATCTTTGTCGTGGCGTCGTCCCATTGGCAATTGCGGCTTCTTTAGTTACTTCGGGTATTCGCTTGAGCCCAAGATAAGTATAGCGAATTGCAGGGACGGTGGCATACGCCAGAATGGCAACAATATTTGAAAGATCGCCGACCTTCAGCAACATGATGACTGGAATAAGATAGATGAACGAAGGAAATGTCTGCAACGTATCGCAAACAGACAAAACCACTTTAGCAACACGCTCAGAGCGTGAAGCCCAAATCCCAACGGGTATGCCGATGCAGATGCAGATAACTACTGCTGAAAAGACAAGATAGACTGTCATTACTGCAGGTTCCCAAAAACCAAAGAGGATAATGGCGGCGATTAATGCCATGCAAAGCAAAGCCGTAGACTTCCCACCTAAGCGTAAACCGGCGGCTCCAACCATAACGACAACGATTGGCCAAGGAATCCAGAGGAAGAAATTTCTCAAGGGCAACAACATGAAGACTGTGATGAAATCCCGAACCGGTCGAATATAGTCATAAGCATTCTTGGATACCCAGCGAACAGCAACGTCTAGATCAGTGCCGAAAGTGACCGTCATATTCTTTGGGAGGACTGCGGCTCCCTTGACAAAAAATGCAAGAGTGACGGTGACAACCATCATTCCAAGAAAAGCCACGAGATGTTTGTGCCTCAATAGCCAGTTTGGCTCTCTGATTGAATAATTGTTAGGGCGATTTGCATAGGCTTGGGTCAATCGGTCCAAAACGATCGCTATAAGTACAATAGCCAAGCCTTGTTCAACAGCCGCTCCAAGTTTCAACTGCTGTAACGAATTAAGAAGCTTCTGTCCTAGGCCTGTTGCACCGACAAGTGACGCAATGACAACCATTGCCAAAGTCTGCATCACAACCTGATTTACACCCAGCATCAAAATACGCTTGCCCGACGGAATTTGAACCTTCCACAGCAACTGACGCGGTGTGCAGCCCGACATTCGGCCAGATTCAATGATTTCGGGGGGGACGGTTTGAATAGCAAGAATTGTACAACGAGCCATCGGTGGCATCGCGAAAATCACAGTTGCAATCATGGCGGGGACTTGACCAAAACCGAACAATATGACGACAGGAACCAGATAGGCCATATGTGGTGTAGCTTGCATCAAATCAAACATGGGCGTGATAAATGACGCTGCCCGTTTTGACCGTGTTACCCAAATTCCGAGCCATAAGCCGATCATCACTGCAATAGGGACAGCAACGATAACGATTGATAACGTCCGCATGGAATCGCGCCATAAGCCGAAAACTGAGAGATAGATGAAACACAATGCTGCAAATAGGGCGAGCCGCCAACCTGCTATCCAATGCCCGAGAATAGCGACAGCCAGCACAAGAGAAATCCAGGGAATGGGCGAAATTGCGAGTGGTCTATAGCCCCGATATAAAACATATTCAGTCCAAAGAAGAGGTTGCTTCAAACCGGTGGCAATTAAACGCGTGAGATCGCGAAATTTGTAATCACCAATTCCCGCTTTTTTTCCAAGCCAGTAAAAAAAATCGGTAATCCATTGTTTCATCGGAATAACCCAGTCTTCTGGCCAGCGTGTAGCGCCATCCCAGAAGTAAGCTAAGAGGAAACCAACAATGATGATAACAATGAATTGGTATAAAATTGGAACGCGGCTGAGCACACTGGTGGTATCGCGGCCAACCATCTTATTCGTCCTGACCAAATAAGCTGTCCATCATTGCCTTTCGGTCAACAGTGCCAACGACTTTTTCGTTTTCAATGACGGGGAGAGGTTCTGACGCATCAAGTACTTTTTTAGCAACTTTACCAATTAGGGCACCGGCATCTATGCCATTTTCTGCGGAAATTTCATGTTCAATTGGTTGCATAATCGCTCGGACGGTGACAATGCGCTCATGTGGCGCATTACGAGAAAATTCTGCAACATATTCGTTTGCGGGATGAAGGACTATTTGTTCAGGCGTATCCAACTGTACCATACGGCCATCTTTCATGATGCCAATACGATCCGCGAGTTTTACAGCTTCTTCAAAATCATGAGTGATAAAGACGATTGTTTTTTTCAAAAGCTTTTGCAGGCGGATAAACTCATCCTGCATTTCGGCGCGAATTAAGGGATCCAGAGCAGAGAATGGCTCATCTAGAAACCAAACATCTGGTCCAACGGCGAGGGAGCGTGCGATACCGACACGTTGCTGCTGGCCACCGGAAAGCTCTCTTGGAAAATACGATTCTCGACCTTGTAATCCAACAAGTTCAATCATTTCACGGGCTTTGGCTTCTCTTTCTGGTTTTTTAAGGCCTTGCACCTCCAGAGGAAAAGCAACGTTAGAAAGCACGTCTCTGTGGGGTAAAAGGCCAAAGCTTTGAAACACCATTCCCATTTTGTGTCGGCGTAGTTCAATCAGCTCTTCAGCCGTCGCCTCTAATAGGTCTTTGCCCTCATAATCGATCTTACCGGTAGTTGGATCGTTTAGGCGCGTGATACACCGAATTAGCGTCGATTTACCGGATCCCGATAATCCCATGATAATGAGAATCTCGCCCGCATGGACATCAAACGACACATCCTGGACGGCACCAATATATTTTTCATTACTTAGATCTTGGGGAGAAGGGTTGCCTTTGTATTTCTGCATGAAACTTTCCGGGTCAGCGCCAAATATTTTCCATAAATTTCGGCACTTTATTTTCACGTCAGAATTCATTCCACCACCCTTACTAAAATTATGGCCGAGTGTGGCGCTCCACACCCGGCCAGTATCTTCATTGGACCAGATATCCACTAGTTTCGAAAGGTCTAATTTAACCAGCCGTCAACAAGTGTCTGATTTTCAGTGATCCAAGTTTTGGCAGCATCTTCAGGTGTCATGCCATCGACATCGACCAGAAGAGCGGCACGCGCGATCTGTGCGTTGTTGAAGTCAACTTTCTGAAGAATTTCCCAAGCTCCTGGCCATGTTTCAGCGATGCCCTTCCATGCTGCTTTCTTAAGCCACGCTTCGTGCGGTGCGCCGCAATCACCTGTCGCTTTTGGATTTGGACCCCATGCCTTATCGTCGAAACACGCAGCTTCAGGCTCTGGAAAATCAACGAAGCGGCCTTCAAATTTGCTTTCGATGAAGTTTGGTGTCCAGTTGAAAAGAACGATCGGCTCTTTCCGATCGTATGCTGCCTGGAGTTCGGCCCAAAGCGTTGCTGCCTGACCAACATTGATCGCAATGAAATCCATATTCAAAGCGTCAATACGAGCAGCATAGTTTTTACCCCAGTCAGCAGGTGGGCCAACAAAACGACCTTTTGGCGACGTTTCTGCAGTGGCAAACAACGCTGCGCATTTGTTCAAGCCTTCCCAGTTTCCAGCGTCTGGGCATACATCAAGGACATAATTAGGAATCCACCATTCTTCCCGAGTTACGGCGCCATGTTTTCCCGCGTCGACCATTCCTTCGTCAGCAACAGCTTTTTCAAAGGCTGTCTTCATCGAGCCTTCCCAAGCTTCCACCTGAAAATGCATGTCTCCATTGGCAATTGCGGTGAATTGTAACTGACTATCAGACGGCGTATACTCAACAGTATAGCCTTTGCTTTCAAGCATCTGACCAACGACATTGGAAAGTACTAACTGACTTGTCCAGTTATTTTGAACGATGATAATTGGTTCGTCGGATTCCGGTGCAGCATAAGTAGAAGTGGTGAACGCGAAACTGGCGGCGACCACCGCAGTAATCGCAAAAATCTTATCGAATTTCATTTGTTGTCTCCCTTGTTAGATAATCGGCATAACGGATGACTGGCATATTTTATTGCTCTAATCCGGCTAAATCACGAGGTGATAATTTTCCTGGTATTAAAAAAATCCTCCTAAGAAGAATACGCATATGTTTTGGCTTATAGCAAGGTTGATGACTTAATTAGAGTTGGAAAATTGATAAATTTTCGTTTTTTTATCTGTAAACAGATAAAAATTACCAAATGCTCATATATCCAAAGTATTGTCGCGTTCCCATTGGGTGAAATGTGAAACAAAAGAATCCCATTCCTGCCGTTTCATTTTTAAGTACGCGTTGGAAAAAGCAACACCCATTGTTGCTTTCAGAGTTTTGTCTTTGTCATATTCACGCAACGCATCCAGTAAGTTTAAAGGAAGCTGGGGCGCATTCTTCACTTTATGGCCTTCTTGATACATATCGATATCATACCGTTTGCCTGGATCTGCTTTTGTGCGGATGCCGTCTAAACCGGCCGCAATGATTACAGCTTGCAGAAGATACGGATTAACTGCGCCGTCTGGAAGACGTAATTCGAATCTGCCAGGTCCGGGAACGCGAACCATATGTGTGCGATTATTACCGGTCCAAGTCACCGTATTGGGAGCCCAAGTCGCTCCAGACATTGTCCGCGGAGCGTTGATACGTTTATAAGAGTTTACTGTTGGGTTCGTAATTGCGGCCAGTGCGGAAGCATGTGCCATGATGCCGCCGAGGAAGTGACGACCGCTATCAGATAGGCCAAGTTCTTTACTGTCATCTGAGAAAATGTTGTTTTTACCTTCTTTGTCCCAAACGGAGATATGTGCGTGACATCCGTTGCCGGTAAGACCCTCGATTGGCTTCGGCATAAAGGTGGCTCTCAGACCGTGTTTCTCTGCGACAGATTTGACCATAAATTTAAAGAAGGAATGTTTGTCGGCAGTTTTCAGTGAGTCATCAAAATCCCAATTCATTTCGAATTGGCCATTAGCATCTTCATGATCATTTTGGTAAGGCGCCCATCCTAATTCCAACATATAATCACAAATTTCGGTAATGACATCATAACGGCGCATGACGGCTTGCTGGTCATAACAGGGTTTTTCAGCAGTATCATACTCGTCTGAAATTTGCAGCCCATCAGGTGTCAGCAAAAAGAATTCTGCCTCGACACCAGTCTTAACATGCAACCCTTCTGACGCTGCTTCGGCGACTAGTTTATTAAGTACATTCCTGGGTGCCTGATCGACAGGCTCACCTTCCATGACACAGTTTCCGGCAACCCATGCGACTTCGGGTTTCCAAGGGAGTTGAATCACTGATTCAGGATCCGGCACTGCCAGCATATCGGGGTAGGCGGGTGTCATATCAAGCCAAGTGGCGAAACCTGCGAAGCCCGCGCCATCTTTTTGCATTCCCGCGATTGCTTGAGCTGGCACAAGTTTGGCTCTCTGACCGCCGAATAAATCGGTGAAGGAAACCATGAAATATTTTACGTTATTTTGTTTCGCAAAAGCGGCTAAATCTATTGCCATGGACGTACTTTGCCTCCCGTAATTCACTTAATATTCTGTCTTGCCTGGTATCCAGTTCGTTCCTGCCAACGGCACGCCGGACATTGCTGATGCTTCAACGGTCAAGGCGCATAAATCTTCAGGTTCTAAATTATGAATATGGTTCTTGCCGCAGGCGCGCGCTATTGTTTGCGCTTCCAAGGTCATTACCTTTAGATAATTAGATAAACGCCGACCTCCGGCTATCGGATCAAATCGCTTCATTAGGTCTGGATCCTGCGTCGTTATGCCAGCGGGATCTTTACCTTCATGCCAGTCATCATACGCGCCTGCAGTTGTTCCCATTTTATTGTATTCAGATTCCCAACGCGGATCATTATCACCAAGAGCAACCAGTGCAGCTGTGCCAATGGACACTGCGTCAGCGCCGAGGGCAAGGGCTTTCGCCACATCTGCACCGGTTCGGATGCCCCCCGAAATAATGAGTTGTACTTTGCGGTGCATTCCCAGATCTTGCAATGCTTGAACGGCGGGGCGTATGCAGGCAAGAGTTGGCTGGCCGACTTGTTCAATAAATACTTCTTGGGTTGCCGCCGTACCGCCCTGCATGCCGTCCAGTACGACTACATCGGCGCCCGCCTTGATAGCCAATGTTGTATCAAAATATGGACGAGCGCCGCCAATTTTAATGAAAATCGGTTTTTCCCATCCGGTAATCTCACGGAGCTCTAATATCTTAATTTCAAGATCGTCTGGCCCGGTCCAATCAGGGTGTCGGCAGGCAGATCTTTGATCAATCCCTTTTGGTAAATTCCGCATTTCGGCAACGCGGTCGGAGATTTTTTGGCCTAATAACATACCGCCGCCGCCAGGTTTAGCGCCTTGGCCGACAACAATTTCGATTGCGTCCGCCCGACGCAGATCGTCAGGATTCATGCCATAACGGGATGGTAAATATTGGTAGACAAGTTTTTCTGAATGCCCGCGTTCTTCTTCCGTCATGCCACCATCACCTGTCGTGGTCGAAGTGCCGGCTGCAGTCGCTCCACGCCCCAACGCTTCTTTCGCGGGACCTGATAAAGCCCCGAAGCTCATTCCTGCAATGGTAATGGGTATGTCCAGTTCGATCGGCTTTTTAGCAAATCGGGTGCCAAGAGCAACCTTCGTGTCGCATTTTTCGCGATACCCCTCAAGAGGATAACGAGATATTGAGGCGCCTAAAAACAATAGATCATCAAAATGCGGAAGCTGCCTTTTTGCACCTCCCCCACGAATATCATATATACCTGTGGCTGCCGCCCGACGAATTTCTGAGTTCGTATAGTCATTGAATGTCCAAGGCTTTCTTGGCAAAGTTGTCGGGATATCATTCATATTTAAATGCCTTAATACGCACTGGCGTTATCAATGTCGAAATTATAGAGCTTACGTGCTGATCCATACCGTCGAAAATCTTCCGGTTTCGCATCTGCTTCCGCTTGCTCAAGCAACTTTGCAAGAATTTCAAGATGTTCTGGCCGCATTTCTTTTTCGATACAATCAGCGCCGAGACTTTTTACGTTGCCACGCACAAATAACCGTGCTTCGTAAAGTGAGTCGCCGAGAGCATCACCCGCATTGCCAAGAACGACAAGGTTTCCCGATTGTGCCATAAAAGCTGACATATGCCCGATACTGCCATGAACTACAATATCGATACCTTTCATGGAAATACCGCAACGCGAAGAGGCATTTCCTTTGATTACAAGTAATCCTCCGCAGCCAGTGGCACCTGCGTATTGGCTGGCATCACCATCGACAATGACTGCGCCCGACATCATGTTTTCAGCCACGCCAGGGCCAGCCGAGCCTTTAATCCTCACAATCGCTTGCTTGTTCATTCCCGCACAATAGTAGCCAGTTGAACCTTTGACCGTAACGTCTATGGGACTATCAAGGCCTACGGCTATCGCATGACTGCCCTTCGGATTCACTATTTCCCAGCTTGTTTGGTTTGTATCCGAATGTTGGGTATGCAAAGTTGAGTTCAATGCGCGTAGCCCTTGCTCGGATAGATCGAACGTTTGCATGTTCTCAATGCTCCCAGAAATATACTGTTGCCGGCTCTGGCTCCCAAACACGGGCTTCCTCTATGCCCGGCAAATTAACGAGTGCACGGTATTCAGATCCAAAAGCTACGTAGCGATCAGTTTCTGCCATAACTGCCGGTTTACAGGCAATCGGATCCCGTACAACGCCAAAACCATCTTTCGTGCCGACGACAAAAGTAAAAAAGCCGTCAAGGTCGTTCAGACTCGCTTCCATCGCTTCACCTAGATTGGAGCCGTGCTGCATTTTGTAGGTTAAATAAGCGGCCGCAACTTCGGAATCGTTTTCTGTTTCGAAGGACATGCCGTCTCGTTTTAACTTGCGCCGTAGACTATTGTGATTAGAAAGAGATCCGTTATGGACAAGACATTGGTCCGCGCCGGTTGAAAAGGGATGTGCCCCCATAGTGGTGACGGCTGATTCTGTTGCCATGCGCGTATGACCAATACCATGACTACCGCCCATATTTGAAATTTCAAATCGTTTAGCTACATTTTCCGGTAGACCAACCTCTTTATAGATTTCTATGTTATGACCTGTACTCATGATGCGAACGTTCGGTCGAACCTTGGCCAAAGCCGTGCGAGCTTGATCCGAATGAGTGCTGGCCATCTTCAGAACAGCGTGTGTGCTTTTTAGATGCAGACCAACCTCTGTACTAATGGCTTTACTTAATTCCTTGTCCAGGTTCTTGAAATCGTCAACAGGATTGTCCGATTGTATCGTCATTTTCTCGAAACCGTCACCGTTCTTGCCGTAGATAGCGATACCCGCGCTATCAGGGCCTCTGTCGGTCATGGTCACAAGCATATCGCTCAGCATTTCGCCTAATCTTGGTTCTAAAGATTTGTCTTTAAGAAATAGTCCAACGATCCCGCACATGGAATTCAACTCCTTTGATTTCTTTAAAATACGCTAGCACCAAACTTTTAAGTTCTCAACTAGGAAGAAATTTTTTTTCATCTCAGGCAAAAAATGTTGGAAAAATGGATACTAAAATGTTTGACTTGGCCGCACGAAAATAAAATCACCGAGAATTTTGAGCCGGGGGGCTGGTGTTTGCGGTGAAGGGAGGGCTAATGGAAGAGCAATTAGCGAAACTGGCAGCCGAATTAGCTGCCGTGAAGAGCGCGAATGCAGTTGGGAATACTGTTGCCGCAGAAATGTTCTACTACGTAACAATACCACTCATGATTCTCATTCATGCAGGTTTTCTTGCCTATGAAATGGGAGCTTCAAGAACAAAAAACCTTCTCGCTTCAAGTATGAAGAATATTCTGGCGTTCGCCTTTATTAGTGCCGAGTTTCTATTACTTTGGCTGGTTTGTTTATTGGGCCTTCCCAACAGGTCTTGATTTCGGAGTGGGTCCGAGCGAAATTAGCGGGTGGGATTATGCGGTTGGCGCAGCTAATCCTGCTGGCGAAGTCATGGGTCCTAGTCTTGCGGATAATGCCACTGGTGTTTTCTGGGGGGCTTTTACGTTGTTTGCCGCTACCACGGCCTCCATCATGTCAGGCTCCGTTATTGAGCGGATCAGGTTAAATGCGTTTATTATCCTTGCAATTGCTCTGGGCGCTTTTGCTTGGGTGGTTGCAGCCGCTTGGGGATGGCATGCAGATGGATGGCTTGTAACTAAATTCGGATATCACGATTTTGGGGCTGCCGGCGTCGTCCATATGGTTGCTGGGTTTTTTGCTCTCGGCGTTTTAGTCAATCTGGGTCCGAGAATTGGAAAATTCAACAAAGATGGTAGTGCTAATCATATAGCGGACCATAACATGCCGCTAACACTGGTGGGTTTGATGTTGATCATCGCCGGATTTTGGGGCTTTTTGATGGCCTGTGTCATTTATCCAGGAGAAGTCTGGTCTTGGTCAGCTGTTGAATTCACTAATATATATGGTACCCCCGTCACGTTGTCGGCTTTGGCTTTCAATATATTGATGGGTTTTGCTGGCGGAATAATTGGTGCCTGGATGCTGACCCGCGATCCGTTTTGGATGATGTCTGGCGCCTTGGGCGGAATTATTTCTTGTGCATCCGGACTAGATATATGGTGGCCTCCGTTGGCATTTGCTGTTGGCTTTATTGGCTCATTATCATGCCTTATTCAGCAAAGATTCTTGAAAAACTGAAGATTGATGACGCTGTGGGCGCTGTCACAGCCCATGGTGTTGTCGGCGCTTGGGGCGTTATTGCCGTTGGAATTTTTGCTGTGGGATATCCGGCGCTTTCGGGAGATGTTGGCGTAGCGACAACAAGTTTTTTGGGTCAACTTGTAGGATTGATTGTCATGGCTCTGTGCGGATTTGTACCAGGTTATCTAATTTCGTCAGTGATGAAAGCAATGGGTAAATTTCGGGTTCCAGAGAACGTCGAAATTGCAGGGTTGGATATTACCGAAGTACCTTTAGTCGCCTATCCGGAAAACGTCTTTAAATCATCGGCATCGGCCGCAGAGTAAAACTGTCAGAAGAAGTTTAGCTATGAATTCACCGATTGAGCCAGCATCCTGGAATAATGCTGAAGGCGCCTATTATGTTGGAGCCAATACCGCCTGGGAGCCAATATGGCTGTTTGTATCTATTGCCATGTGTTTAGTGGCAATTTGGATGGGCAGTCGACATGAAAAGGAATCGTACGAGAAATTCGGTGAATAAAACTTCCTCGGTGGCTTTTGACGATTAGAGTGAAGGTCGCCAAGCATTAACCTTTACTCAATTTAGAATGTTACAAAATTTGCCTCTTATGAAAATAATTTGCATCTTATTATTGATTTTCTGTGTCATTTTGAGTCAAGATAAAGCGATAATATAATTACAAGCCAGTGGAGGAATACATTATGACGACATCCTGGAGATTTTCTGCCCTTGCAGATAGGCATCGCGCCTTAGGCTCAGATCTCGAAGACTGGGGCGGGATGGGCACAGCTTGGAGTTACGACAAGGATCAAGAGGAAGAATATCTGGCAATTCGTACGAAAGCTGGAATTATGGATGTCTCGGGCTTACGGAAAGTCCATCTTGTGGGACCGCATGCCGCCTCTGTTATCGATCGTGCGACAACTAGAAATTCTGAGAAGATTCCTCCAGGAAGATCGAGATACGCTTGCATGTTGGATGATCGCGGAACTTTCATAGATGACTGTGTAATTTATCGGATGGGTCCAAATTCTTGGATGGTGGTTATTGGTACAGGCGGCGGCATGGAGCAACTTGTCAGGGCTGCTGCCGGCAAGGATGTCTCGATCCAGTTTGATGACAATATGCACGATATATCACTGCAGGGGCCGATGTCCGTAGATCTCCTCGAAAAACATGTCGAGGGGATTCGAAACCTTAACTATTTTAATCACATGCACACGACGTTATTTGACTGTCCCGTTACAATATCACGTACGGGGTATACTGGAGAACGCGGATACGAAATATTCTGCCGGTCCCAAGATGCAACAACCATATGGGATGCCTTGGTTAGTGGCGGAGCACCGATGGGCATTATTCCGACGCGATTCACAACACTTGATTGGCTGCGTGCCGAAAGCTATTTGCTTTTCTTCCCATACGACAATTCCCAAATGTACCCCTACGAAAATGAACAATGTGGAGATACGCTGTGGGAACTAGGTTTGGACTTCAGCGTTTCTCCTGGAAAGACGGGTTTCCGAGGAGCGGAAGAACATTATCGCCGAAAGGGCAAGGAGCGGTTTAAGATATACGGTGTTCTTCTTGACGGTACTGAAGTTGCAGAAGAGGGAGCGACACTTCTTCAAGACGGTAAGGAAGTTGGCGTTGTCACCATAGGTATGTATTCATCCCTAAATAAGCATAATGTAGGGATTGCCCGTATGCCTGTAGATTGCGCGGTTCCGGGGACAAAACTGACGGTGCGGAATTCCGGGGGAGACATTTCTTGTACTGCGGAAGAGCTTCCTTTCTATGATAAGAAAAAAGAACGGCGTACTGTGAAGGGATAGAGGTAAGTCGCGCAAAAACTAGGTTTTTTACTACAAATTGGACGCAAGAGGAGAAGCATCGCTGATGCCGAAGACAGTATTTGAACCTTCGATAAAGAGCCGACCTGTCTATGGAGAGTTAAGTAGAGAGGTGGGAAAAACCCATCTGATGATTGCTGATGCGGAAGGCGCTGAAGCCATTTTGGGTGTACTGTCCGACGCGCCACCAGAATTTCTAGCGATTACTCATATAATGTATATCCCAAAAAGATCCGAAGAAAAATACTTGGCCAATCTTCAGTCTATTGGGGTCGCGCAATTATATATTGGTCCTTCTTACGAAGCATCTTTGCAGCGCCTTCGCCATACGCTTGAGGAAGAGCATATGGGGCTGCAGATCTATTTGGCAGGTACAGAAGGGTTAATTGGGCAAGCAATGCGTGAAGCGATATTAGTCGGTATCCCGCATTCTGCAATTCAAACAGAGCATCGAGGATCTACTGCCCGACGTATGCAATGTGTACATTGCAAAGGTATAACAGAAGATGTGACGACAGATCCGTTCATTTGTTCACATTGCGGATTGTCGCTTTTTGTTCGGGATCATTATTCGAGACGCTTGGCCGCGTATCAGGCAGTCCGAATAGATGCTGAATATCCTGGAAATATTCCTGAAAGTGTGGAGCGATTTAAATGAGCGCAGGGGCCGCAAAAATTCCGGTGATAGTGACGGACATTGTAGATGTAAATGGGCTGGTGAAGAGGTTTCGATTTGAACATGCGGAGGGCGCTCTACTTCCAACATTTTCTGGCGGGGCACATACTGTTGTAGAAATGGAAGATAAGGACAGGCGCCGCTTAAATCCGTATTCACTAATGAGCAGTCCTTTGGAGCGCTCTGCATACACAATATCGGTTCGGCGGGATGATGAGGGCAGGGGCGGTTCTTTGTTCATGCATACCCAAGTAAACGTGGGCTTGAAGATGACCATTAGCAATCCGGTCAATTTGTTTTCGCTGGATTTGCGGGCAAAAAAACACCTCATGGTCGCCGGTGGAATTGGTATCACACCATTTCTTGCTCAAATAAAACAATTGGCTGCATCAAATGGGAATTTTGAACTTCATTATAGTGTTCGTAATGCGGCATTGGGCTCTTATGTCGAAGAGTTGCACGACCATTTTCCATCAAACACTCATTTTTATTTTGATGACCAGCAGCAAGCCGTAGATTTGGAAAACCTGCTTGAAGGACAGCCGTTGGGAACTCATTTGTATGTGTGTGGTCCAAAAGGAATGATCAATTGGGTTAGGCAAACAGCGAAAGAGGCAGGATGGCCGCGGGAATCTATTCATTATGAGGAATTTTTGGCGCCGGAGTCTGGAAATCCTTTTTCCGCCAAACTAGCCGTTTCCAATCTATTAATCGAAGTTGGCGAGCAACAGAGCTTACTTGAAGCAATCGAAGTGGCGGGTGTCGAAGCACCGTATCTATGTCGCGGTGGGGCATGCGGACAATGCGAAACCCGTGTTCTCGAACATGAGGGAAATTTCTTACATAAAGACCACTGGTTGAATGAAGAGGAACGTGCTTCAGGTCAGAAAATAATGCCTTGTGTCTCACGTTTCGACGGAAAAACACTCGTCTTGGATCGATAGGAATATATTATGGGCATTAACTTTAAAGACGAAACCTTCCGCAACGATTATACTTTTTCAAATTCACCTGAGCAAATTCGTCGCTTCCCTTTTCCATTCCATGAAGACAGTTATATGTATGCTGTAAATATGGAAGCACACACGCCAAAGGAAAGATCTAGCAGCGTCTATGAAACTTCATTTGATGTCGACGAACACTATGTCGCAGAAATGAAAGATCGCGCTATGGTTCTGGCAGAAGATCCGTTGAGATGCCAATCGCTTCCACATATGACACTTGCCGGTTGGGATTTGCTTGAATTGATTATGACCGCAAAGGCAAATGACTATCCTGATTTGTTTGAGCTCCATTGCGATGGCGATAAGTGGCATTGGATAAACAAGCCGCTTGGTATCGATGAGAAATTTGTTTTCGGTGATGAAACCACTTTACCGCAAGGCCCAATGGAGTATATCACACGTCAAACTCAGGGTGATTTTTGCCTGCTAGATCAAAGAGACGATAATTTGTGGATGGATGCCGGAATGGTCACCACCCAGGCTGATTGGTCTTTAGATTTCGACCTCGGTATGAATTTCTTCGAATGGCATGCCCCGGTTCCGAAGGCGCATGAAATGGGTATTTTTGTGCGCGCACTCAAATTTTTATTGAGTATCCAACAGGGAAGCCCTGCACGTCGATTGAATTGGACGATGACTGTCAATCCGTTACTTGATTCTAGCCCCGAAAATTATTCTAAATGGGGCATACAAAAATCTGAATTAACGACGGAAAATATGGGCCAAAAAATGCATTTGCGCGTTGAGTTGCAAACATTTTTCAGGTTACCGCGATCCAATGCGTTGGTTTTCCCCATTCGTTGCTATCTGATAAAGATGGATGAATTGGTAACAGTCCCAAAATGGGGGCGTCGTTTCCATCGGGTTATACGAGATTTACCCGCAGAGTTAGCTACCTACAAAGGTTTTATCGATAACCGTCCGATGATAATTGAATGGCTTTCAAGGTATGATGATGGCGCACAGACGTCGGATGGCGTTTGGCCCGAATAGACTTAGATATTTACTTAGTTTGTTTGCGGATATGAGATAATCGAAAGATAACGCGCCGGTAATTTAACAAGATTTTCAGGACCGTGAGGTGCGTCTGCGTCGAAAAACAGACTGTCTCCAGGCTGAAGTAAAAAGGTATTATCACCATGACGATATTCAACTTCTCCTTCGAGCATATAGAGCAATTCAATTCCATCATGCTGGAATGTTGCGAAAACGTCAGATTCTTCCGTAAGGGTAATCAAATACGGCTCGACAATAACATTGCTTGAGTTAGAGCCAATATGGCCAAGTAAATTATATTGGTGGCCAGCACGTGTTCCCGCTCGATCAGTTTCCAAAGCAGCCCCGGCTTTTACTAAAACAGCTTCTCTTTTTTCTTCAAATCGCCGAAAAAATGACGTCAATGGGACACTTAACGCATTAGAAAGTGTCTGCAAGGTTGTGAGGGAAGGAGACGTTACGCCATTTTCGATTTTAGAGAGCATGCCAATTGATAACCCGGCGGACTTTGCAAGTTCTGCGACAGTAATGCCGTATTGTCGTCTATGTGCGCGAATTTCGCGTCCAATCGCAACTTCGAGCACCTTTTCTTTCTGCCCCTTAGTTCTATGAGGATCTTGGTTGAGGATCAGATCTTTGATTTCGATATCCTCTTTGGTTTTTGACTTGGCTTTGCTCATAAGGTCGCTTTATCCCCCGACACAATACTTTTTTTGTTGGCTTGATTCTTAGTAAGAATTCTATCAACTACCGCGAACGTTGCAACCAATACTCAACTTTAAACCAAGACCATGCAAGTAATAGGGCATTGTCAGATTAACTCAAGTTAGGCGCGAAGAAACCTCAGCTGCATTACTCGAGCCGGGGTACTTGCAGTTTCCCGCATGCCAAACGCTTCTGCGGGCATTCCTTGAAGCATATTCATGAAATTAAATAACGTTGTAGATAAAAATTATTGTAAGCAGCTGACCGAATATTGAGAAATCTTTGGGCAGAACCTGATGACTTGAACTTTTGCATTTTTCGGTCTCTTCGCTTTATCAGAAGATGTGAGTTTTCTGTCCGATTATTCGATCGCTTGTTGTCGACGTGCTCGGTGTTAGCCGAGAGTTCGAAAAGCCTAATTATAGAATTTCAGTTTATCAGTGACGATTTGTGTCAATGCTAAGCCGCGCTCCTTCGTTAATTTTCTCACCGTGAAGTTAATTTGGCGACACGGTCATTGCCGTTGTACCCAACGAATAAAGGCATTTACGCTCTCAGGATGGCTTGTAATTCGTGGTCTGGCTAAGAAATAGCCGTAGGATACAAGTTCGATGTCGGAGAGGCGGACAAGTTGTCCGCTCTCCTGTTCTCGCGTGACCAGATCGTCGTTTAACGCAATGCCTTGGCCGTCTATGACGGCTTGCACCCTGACGTTTGGATCAGGAATGATCAAAGTGTCCTTGCGGTTCTGGTGGGATAAGCCCGCGGCGTCGAGCCAATCGGACCAGGCATTGCTGTCATCATGATCGCGCAGCAACGTAAATTCTGAAAAGGCGCGTTCCGGCCCGATCTGACGGACCTTTTCCGCTGCATCGAGGTTGCCAACAGGCCAAGCAGGCATTGGCATAAAAGGAGTTATCTCGACGTCGTCCCAAACACCATTACCCCAACGAATAGCAAGATCCACCCCTTGACGGTCCAGGTCGAACAACTGAGTCATTGGCTGTATGCGCAGCTGGATCTCAGGGTGGATTTGCATGAAGGTCATCAATCGCGGCGACAACCATCGGGAGGCAAAGTAACTCGACATACCGACGGTAAGCAATTGCGTTGTGGGGCCCCTGAGAGCTGTCAGTTCAGCTTCAATATCTCGGTAGTGGGAATAACTGGCGGTCAAAAGCTGTTGCCCCTCAAATGTTAGAGCAACACCTCGTGAATTTCGTTCGAACAGCTTGAGATCCAAATCCGTTTCAAGTGTTTTGATCTGGTAACTGATGGCACCTTTGGTCATGTGCAGCGCGTCAGCAGCTTCGGAAAAGCTGCTATACCGACTGATTTCGACGAACAACCGAAGCGTGTCATGATGTTTGAAGGCAATTGGCATGGCAGAACCGTATAAAAAATTTGAACGCAAGGTATTAATAAACTTGATTGAAGTAACTGAAAAGTATTTTATATTATCGATTGAAGCGTATGTAGGAATGATAGCGAGTTGAAAATTTTGGACGCAAACGGCCAACCAGATTTGCGCAAGACAGCCAGGCGTGGGCGTGCCGCTCGGCGATCCGTTGTGCCTGACATCAAGTCACCACGTGCGCGTAAGATTCCCGCATATACATTGTTGAATGAGAATGCGTTAAAGGCTATTGAGGATCAAGCAGACTGGATATTGCAAAACATTGGTGTCGAATTTTGCAGTGATAAAACGGCGCTTGACTTGTTCGCTGCTGCTGGCGCAACAGTCGTAGGAGAAAAAGTTACGTTTGAGCCGGGGCTGGCAAGGCAACTTTGCGCTACTGCCCCTGCAAAATTTGAACTCCACGCCCGCGATCCGGCCAATACGGTGCTGTTGGGGGGAGACAAGGTTGTTTTGATGCCTGGCTATGGGTCACCTTTCGTCAGCGATCTGGAAAAGGGCCGGAGATACGCGACGCTGACGGACTTCGAGAATTTCGTGAAGTTGAGTTATAGCACGCCTTGGCTGCACCATTCCGGCGGAACGGTATGCGAGCCAACGGATGTACCGGTTAATAAGCGGCATCTGGACATGGTACTGGCCCATCTCACACTGTCGAGTAAGCCCTTTATGGGCGGGGTGACATCGCTAGAGCGCGCGCAAGACGGCATCGACATGGCCCGCCTCGTGTTTGGCGCGGCGTTCATGGAAGATCATGCTGTCATGCAGGGCAATATCAATGTCAATTCCCCGCTAATCTTTGATGATACGATGTCCGGCGCGCTTCGGGTTTATGCCGCCGCCAACCAGTGCGTCTGCGTTTCGCCTTCTATTTTTGCAGGCGCCATGGGTCCGCTTTCACCAGCTGCCGTTGCAGCACAGACCCTGGCCGAAGGCATGGTCGGCATTGCACTGGCTCAATTAGTCCGGCCGGGGTGCCCTGTCGTTTTTGGCAGTTTTCATTCCACAATGAACCTTAAATCCGGCGCGCTGGCTTTTGGCTCGCCCGAGGCCAATCTGGTCACGATGGCGCTTTCGCAACTCGGGCGCCGTTTGGGTGTTCCCGTTCGATCCGGTGGCGGACAAATCTCGGCCTCGAACGCGCCTGATGGACAGGCCATGCAGGACAGCACAGGCGCGATGTGGGCGACTTTGTTGTCGGGTGCACATCAAGTTTGGCACGCTGCAGGCTGGCTCGAAGGTGGGCTGGTCATGTCATATGAAAAATTCATTATGGATCTCGACCATTGCGGCGCGATGATGACCCTGTTGCAGGGATTTGAAACGGATGAAGAAGCTTTTGGCCGCGATGCATATCATGAGACGGGCCCCGGTCAGAACTTTCTTTCGACCCAGCACACGCTGCGCCATTTTGCGACGGCTAATTTTCAGCCCGACATCCCCGAAGCAGGCCCCTATGAAACATGGGTCGAGAACGGAAGCCACACTGCCGACCAACGTGCAACAGCGCGTTGGAAGCGGATGCTGGATGATTACAAGGCCCCGCCGATGGCAGAGGGTATCTACAAAGCCCTCACTGATTTCGTGGCAACGCGCAAAGCCGCGATGCCTGATGCTTGGTACTAGGCAGTCGGTGTTGTAACCCGAACTTTTAAACGTTGAATCTCGATGTCTAATAAAAACGGGTTGTTGTAATTCAACGGCTTAGGAGTTTCTCAATCTTCCTGATAAGACCAAGTTGAACGAGTATTGAGTTAATGTGACAATACCCGCTTTTGCCATTCAGATAGATTGGCCCGGGGACAAAGCCTCTATGATCCTGCAGTTCTCTATTCGTCCGCCGCCCTGGCAACTTAGGTTTATCTTTCGCAATTCATGGGCGAGACGATTTAGATCCCTGGTCTTTTGCTCGATCGCTAAAAGATGCTCACCAGCGATCTTGTCAATCTCAATGCATTTTTGGTTTTTCTGGCTGGAAAGATCTAGAAGTTCCCTCACTTGATCGAGCGAAAAGCCGAGGTTGCGGCAGCGCCGAATAAAGCACAATCTGTCTTTTTGCTCTTCACTGTAGATCCGGTAATTTCCACTTGTGCGTAGTGGTTTTGACAGTAACCCTAGTTTTTCGTAGTAACGAATAGTCACGACCTTCGTACTTGCTATCTTTGATAGATCGCCAATTTTGAACGTCATATGAATGTCCTTGACCCTATAGTAGGTATAGACATTAAGTTATGCTCTTTACTGAAAATTTGCGAGGAAAATATGGGCGTACAATGTTGCGATGAAAGTGAATATGAACCCCAATCCGCTCAGGATGACCTCCGTTATGGTCGGGTTCTTTGGTTCGCCTTGATCGTAAATGGCGGAATGTTTTTCATTGAGATTGCTATGGGTCTAACTTTTGGCTCTGTTTCATTGCAAGCAGATGCATTGGATTTTCTTGGCGATGCGGGAAACTATGCTGTCAGCTTGTTCGTTCTCTCGATGTCCTTAAAAATTCGTGCCCGAGCGGCGTTCTTCAAGGGCGTAATAATGGGGCTTTTCGGCCTTTGGGTTATTGCTTCAGTATTTTTTCACGTAATTTTAGGAACATTTCCTGATGCAAGAGCGATGGGATTAGTTGGAACTCTTGCATTGATCGCAAACACATCTGTTTTCATACTACTTTGGAACCATCGAGGCGGAGACAGTAATCGACGCTCAGTTTGGTTGTGTACAAGGAACGACGTGATTAGCAATATAGCGGTATTGCTGGCTGCAGTAGGCGTCTTCGGATCCGGATCTGGCTGGCCTGATGTTTTTGTTGGTGCGATTATGGCGTGCCTTGCCTTGCAGGGTTCCTGGGTTGTCATCCGACGATCCCGGATTGAAATAGGGCAAGATAAAAATAAGAAAATAACGATTGCTATGAACTGATACGTCATAGAACGGCCGATGTCGTCACATTAACATTTTGGACGCAAAATCTCGGTGTTGATTACAAGTTGGTATGTTGTATTTTACCGGTTTAGTAGTTACTTAATTCCTACAATTCGACTAAAATTAGTGAGCATTGAGTTAGTATGATAATGCAGAATAAAAGTAAGATCGATAAAGTTTGCTTTTATTCAACATTCGCGTAGGAGCGGAAATGTTGGAGAAGCGGCCTTATTTTTGGCGGCATTATAATGGTAAAACCCTCAAATGAAGTCCATTTTCCCTACGTTTATTTGTTTGACGGCTCTATTTTCTCTGGAAGTGGCGTCTCAGGAACTGTTGCCTGATCTCGGTGTTGAGGTAGATACAAACGGATCGGAGGAGGCCGCTGATGCAATTGCAGAGCCTGGGACAAAAATTTTCACGGTTGTCATTGAAAACGACTCTATCGGTGGCAAAGGGACAGATGAAAATTATACAAGCGGCGTTCGTTTAAGCTATTTTGACACGACCGCCGAAATGCCCAAGCTCGCTTATCAAATTGATGATTATATCCCGACCTTCGAGATAAATGAGAGTTCAAGTGTTTTTTATTCTCTCGGTCAGAACCTTTACACCCCTAGTGAGCTTTCGCAATCTACACAAGATCCCGATGATCGACCTTGGGCCGCACATCTATACGTTTCCATGGGCTTGATCACCATAACCGATAACCACCTGGATGAAGTGGAAGTCTCTTTGGGTGTGGTCGGTCCATGGGCATTAGGTAAACAAACGCAAAGCTTCGTACATAAATACATAACGCCAGACAGTCCAGATCCTAAAGGGTGGTCTAACCAGCTTGATAATGAGCCCGCTGTTTTGGTGGGCTGGCAACGTCAATATCCGCAATTCCTAAAAGCCTCGTGGGGCGGCTTGTCTTTATCAACAACACCACACTACGGCATTACCCTCGGCAATGTTTATACGTTCGCTAACACGGGTTTCAGCGTAACTTTGGGGCCGCGGGATGATGTATGGGAGGATACTCCCATACGAGTAAGACCAGCGATGCCGGGAACAGGTTTTTTTGAAGGACTACAGAATAGTTGGAGCTGGCTTGTATTCGCTGGTGTCGATGGTCGGGTTATCGGACGAAATATCTTTCTTGATGGTAATACTTTTAGTGATTCACATAGTGTAGACAAAAATTATTTCGTGATGGATACCAATGCGGGTGTCGCATTGACATATGGGAAATACAGAGTGAGTTATACTCTCGTATATAGGACAAAAGAGTTTAAGGGGCAGGACGATCCCTCTTTATTCGGGGCTCTTTCATTTGGGTACCAATTTTAGGACACGATTGTTACCTAATTTGTCGCTATTCTTAGCGCAACGCAAAGTGGATATCGGACATATATCATAACTGCCAGACGGATGCTTTTGGGGGGCGTCGCGAAATAGGCTGTTCATAAGTGAACCGTAATTCCAGCTTCGGTACGGTTCACGCAATTTTACGTTTATAATGCCGCCGGATACTATGGTAGTGCTGAAGAAATTATTTGAGAGTTATTAAAGAGAGTGAACCGCGGTGGTCGTCAAAACAATTCCTAACAAGCCAGCTTTCATTGTCGGGGCTGGTCCAACTGGGTTGGTTGTTGCCATTGAACCGACCCGACGAGGTATTCTTTTTCACATTAAATTCCTGTAGGCGTGACGAATTTCAGTAACGTTATTCAGGCAGCGAAGCTAGCTATTCCTTAATTATTTCCGCCGTGACCGCCATGCGGACTAAGGATGCCCTGATATGGTCATCCCCGCCCATGAGACAGCGCCATTTCCCCACCGCTCAGGAGGAAATGGTAATATTCGCTGTCATTTTGGGATGGAAACGGCAGTAATATAACTGATTCATCCCGTCCGTCACGACCAGGCTTTTGCTCATCCCACGTTCGATCGTGTCTGTATCCCAGGTCTTGTCCAGTGCCGTTGCCGTATGCGGCACAATATCCTGGTTTAGCCAGGTGATTGTGTCACCGGGGCGCACCATCAATTCTGTCGGGGTGAATGCGAATTCAGATATTTCCACCAAATGTTCTGTATTTTGAGGTTGTTTCGCCGCAGTCGCACGGACGACAGCGGGGCCCAGGACGGCAGCTGCCAACGCTGCCACCGCCCTAGAAAAAACAACGCGCCGAGTGATGCGCATGCCTATTTTAGCTTCTCGACCATCATGGCAGCATGGCCTTCATGGACTTTGAAGATTTCCAAACCGGCGACGAACAAAACCTTAACCTCACCATTTTCGATGTTGGGAATAAAGGCGTTTTCCACCAGATCGTTGACCGCCTTGTGATAGGCCAGTTCATTGGCCGCATAGCGCTGATCGAATGCCTTGCCGCGGAGCTGGCTCATCTCGTCGATAATCACGATGGAATTTTTCTGTAAAGCCTGGCTGAGGAAATTGTCCTGAGGCTGGGCGTTAAGTTTCGCCAACAGTGCCAATGCTTGTTCATTGACCGCCGTATGATCGCGGATCATGGTTTTGGCAAATTCGCGGATCGCAGGATCTTCGGACAATGCCAGCGCGAGATGGGCGTAACGAATATCGATATTGTCAGCGACATAGGCGACATGGGCAATTTGTAGGTCATTAAGCTCGGCCGGATTGTCGGCTTGCGCTGGACTAAAGGATAGCAGTAGAACGGCGCCTGCGGTGGCAAGAAGGGATGCTAGTTTCATAATATTCTCCTAAATTAAATTTTCCGATAACGCATTGAACAACAAATTATGTGACTTATGAATGATCTTCAGTTCGAATTTCTTGATCAATAGTTCAAAATACTTCGGATCTACGTAACATGCTGTATAGTTCGTTCGGAAAGGGAGCTTGTTATGGATTTGCTGAGCGATATTTTGGCGCATTTGCGATTGAAGGGGACTTTGTATTTTCGGACTTCCTTTACGTCACCCTGGGGTGTTCAGGTGCCTAGTTTTGAAAATGTTGCGCGGTTTCATTTCGCCCATAAAGGACGTTGTTTCGTCCGCATTGACGGGGTGGAGGAGGCGGTTTTTATCGAACAAGGCGATCTGATCATTATTACCCGCGGTGCGGCCCATACCTTGTTTTGTGACCCGACCACCGAAAATCAGGCTTTGAAGCTTGATCAGGTCGTCGAGATGTCGGGCTATGATGGTAATGGGGCGCTGGTGTATGGGGAGCAGGGGACAAATCAGGAAACTCAGCTGGTGTGCGGGCATTTTTCCTTTGATAGGAATGCGAGCCATCCGCTGATAACTGCACTGCCTCCCTTTATCCATATCAGGAACTATGGTGAGGCTTCGGGGATCTGGATGGAAAATACCCTCAAGGTTATTGGTTTGGAGGCGGGGCGGGACAAGCTCGGCAGTGATCTGATCGCTCTTAAAATGTCGGAAATTATTTTCGCGCAAGCTCTACGCGCTTATCTTGCTTCGGACGGCATGACCATGTCCGTTCTGTCTGGCTTTGCTGATCCTAATATCGCTAAAGCGCTCCAGGCCATTCATGCCGATCCGGACCATGGCTGGTCACTGGAGGAATTATCCGCGCTTGCGGGAATGTCGCGGACGTCCTTTGTTACTAAGTTTTCCTCCTGCCTGATGATGACGCCATTTGAGTATCTGACGCACTGGCGGATGCAGATTGCCCGGCAACAGTTGGAAGAAAGCAACACCACCATTATCAATATTGCCGAAAGTGTTGGCTATCAGTCCGAAGCGGCGTTTAGTAGGGTTTTCAAGAAGCAGTTCCAAACGGCCCCGGCGACATACCGGCGAACAGTCCGGACGGCATTATCAGGCATTGTTGGAGAAAAATGACGGTGTGGCGAAAAAGAAATAAGGATTATGCATCACACAGCTAACTGCCACCATTCTTGAAAGCGCCGTTTCACGATTGAGGTTAAGATATTACGGCTATTGAGGTGGTGTTGTGATTGTGAACAATTGAATGAATTACGGTGATTTTTTGGGATGGTTTAGCGCTTTGGAACTTGACCGTTGTTAATTCGCACAAAACCTTTATCCAGATGTCTTTCCCACATGCCAGAATGCAGGCATGCCATCAATCCGACCGGCCATGCTGGAGAATTTGAAGTGGTGTTTGCCATCCTTTCGGATCGGACCAAGCGGAAGTATTTCTTCCCATTCGGCGGAAAATGCGGCACAGCTAGCCACATTTGCAACCGCCCCACCGAGCACACAAATGTGATCATCCGCGGACTTGTCCATGAACGCCCTCAGCGCGACCATGAAGTGGCACTCAATTGATGCATGGCGAAGGACCGTGATCTGTCCCCATACGTTGTTTGCACCAGCAAACTCCCCAATTGGTGATTCAGTACGTTCACGCCATCTCATCTAAGGGTACGGCAAGTATAGTGTCGCCAAATCAATAGATAGTTACGTCAAACCTAAACCTTGCTAATAAAAAATCGCGAGAAAAGGATTAAAGTTTGGCATCGTTCACTGCCGCTCCTTTATAAAGGACTTCGTTGACTGCTTTTGACGCCTTTTTGCGAAAGGCCACGGCTTCCTTATCTCAACGACCTGAAACGGTATCAGCTTGAAAATTGAACTTTTGTCTTTCTGAAACGTTGGGCAGTGTCCGATAATCAAACTGACCGATCATCAATAAGCGGATTGGGTTTTGCAAGCACCTCAAGGGCTGTAAGATCGTCGAGATATATGGTCGCGCCATCTACTCTGACGCCATAGGGCTTTAAGGTCTTAAAGGCCCGGGAAAGATTCTCAGGTGTCATCCCCAAGGCGGAGGCAAAAGTTCGCTTGTCATAGGGAAGGCGCAATGAGCCATTGTTTCCTTGTTCCGAATTGTATCGAATGAGCCGGTTCGCAAGACGTTCGACGGTCGTTCTTAATTTCAGATCTTTATGGGCCTTGATTACCGCACGATAACAATTCGCCAGTTCGTCAATGATGGCGCGGGCAAATTTCGGATCTTCCTCAAAAGCAATTCGGATATTTTCAGACGGGATCATCAGAATTCGTGATTTCTGGCTTGTCCGTGCCGACATCAAATAAGCAGCGTCTTTCAAGACAGCCGCCAATATAAAAGTACCAACGGGCGGTACCATTGCCATCGTTGTCTCACGCCCATTGGATTGCGCAAATAATTCCACGCGGCCATCCAAAACAACATGAAGGAAGTCAGCCGGATCACCCTCGCGGATAAGATCGACTTGAGCTGGGAATGTCTGTAGGTAGGCCGCGTTCAGCAGTATTTCGAACCTGGAGTCTTCCATAGATTCAAACAGGTGGATTGATTTGACTTCAGGCAAGTCAGAAGAGCGCATCACAGATCTCACTTGATAATTATCAAGAATAATATCATCTAACCTACCGTGATCCCCAACAATCGGCAAGAGACAAGCTTGATATTTAGCTGAAACACCGTTGCAATAATTTGGCCGTTGCCATGTTTGACCGAGAAACCAAGCCTGCGTTGATTTGGATCAACCACCCTCCATCAGTTTTCCTGACAATAATTCCAGAAATTAGACTTCTGTCGGTAGTTATTTGAGGCGTAGGGGATAGGATGAACCAGACAATAACAAATTCCAGTGACCAAAAAAGGGCACTGACTGCCAGTACCCTGACTTTTACGGTTTGCTTCGCGGTCTGGACAATATTCTCGATCATAGGTGTCAAGATAAAGGCCGATCTAGGACTAACAGATACTCAATTCGGTATCCTGGTGGCAACACCGATATTGACCGGTTCCGTCAGTCGGATTTTTCTTGGTATCTGGACAGATCAATATGGGGGCCGATTGATCTACACCGTTCAAATGCTGCTAACAGCGTTTGCCGTATTCCTGTTAACACTTGTTTCTTCCTACACGATGTTTCTGGTGGCCGCCTTAGGAGTAGGGTTGGCCGGCGGTAGTTTTGCGGTTGGTGTTGCTTATGTCGCCAAATGGTATCCGAAGGAGCGGCAGGGAACAGCGCTCGGTATATTCGGAATGGGCAATGTCGGCGCTGCTGTGACGAACTTCGGCGCGCCGTTTCTAATGTTGGCCTTTGGTGGCCAATGGCAAGGTGTCGCGCAAGTTTATGCTGTAATTATGGTTATTGCTGCCGTTTTGTTTTTCGTCTTTACGAAAGAAGACCCGGATGTTGCCGCTCGAAAACAAGCTGGTGTAAAACATGCGTCGTTTCTCGAGCAGCTCGAGCCGCTTAAAAATCAGCAGGTATGGCGCTTTTCACTTTACTACTTTTTCGTATTCGGAGCATTTGTCGCTCTCGCGCTATGGCTTCCGCGATACTATGTCGGCGCCTACGGCCTGGAGTTAAAAACTGCGGGCATGCTTGCGGCAGCTTATGCTTTGCCGGGTTCAATTTTCCGGGCTCTTGGTGGCTGGTTATCAGACAAGTGGGGCGCCAGGACAGTCATGTACTGGACATTTATCGCCAGCGTTATCTGCACATTCTTCTTATCGTATCCAGCTACCGATTACACCATCGCCGGCATTGAAGGTCCGATCAACTTCAACATTACAATCCCCCTATGGCTCTTTGTCGCTTTAACAATTGTTCTCGGCTTCTTCATGTCACTTGGGAAAGCCGCGGTCTACAAGCATATACCCACATACTATCCCAATCATGTTGGGTCCGTCGGCGGCATTGTCGGCCTAATCGGGGGATTAGGCGGTTTCTGCTTACCCATCGCATTTGGCTTTATGAATGACGTTATCGGGGTTTGGACCAGTTGTTTCATGTTGTTGACGGTCATCATCGCGATCGCATTGACCTGGATGCATTTCACCGTCCTCAGCTTGGAGAAAAAACGGACGCCTGAGCTTCGAGGCCCCCGCAACTTGCCTGAGCTTGAAAGCTTGCATGATTAACCGCAGCGAACAGCCCTTGGGCAATGCGTCGCCGATAAGTAATAAGGAGAAGAGTATGTCTGATTTAAAAGGTCATGATTTAAGGGGGTGGAATCCGGATGATGATGCCCAGTGGGCGGCGAGAGGAAAATCTATCGCTACTCGGAACCTTTGGATATCTATTCCGGCCTTGTTGTGTGGTTTTGCTGTCTGGCTATATTGGGGCATAATCACCGTTCAAATGATGAATTTGGGCTTCCCATTTGCCCAGAGCGAGCTATTTACCCTAACGGCAATTGCCGGACTATCCGGCGCTACTCTTCGTATTCCCAGCTCGTTTTTCATTCGTCTTGCCGGTGGGCGTTACACCATCTTCTTTACGACAACCTTGCTGATTGTTCCCGCGGCTGGCACAGGCTTTTTGCTGCAAGATCCGAATTCGACGCTTTGGCAGTTCCAGATCATGGCGCTATTGAGTGGATTGGGGGGCGGTAACTTTGCCTCTTCCATGTCCAATATCAGTTTCTTTTACCCAAAGAAAATTCAGGGTTATGCGTTGGGTATGAATGCGGGGCTTGGTAATTTTGGTGTCACAACCATGCAGATTTTGGTGCCTTTGGTCATGACGTTCGGCCTTTTTGGGGGTGAGTCCAGAATATTGCAAAATGCCTCTGGTACATTGATCGGAAAAATTCCGGCGGGAACGGAAACCTATATCCAGAACGCCGGATATGTTTGGCTGCTATTTCTTGTTCCACTTGCGATAGCTACCTGGTTTGGCATGAACAATATCCGCGACGAGCATGTCTCTCCGGATGCCAATTCGGCACTCAGCGGGTTTGGAAAAATCCTCGGCATGTTGTTTATCGGACTGGCCACTTCGGTCTTCGGGCTCTGGTTGATGTTGCCCACAGGTGTCGGTGGCTCCGGGTTCATGTTATCTAAATGGCTGGTTCTGCCGATCGTCATAATTCTTACCTTGGCTTTGCTGAAACTTATCCCTGGTAAAACGCAGACAAATCTAAAACGCCAATTCAAAATATTTGGCAACAAGCATACCTGGGCCATGACGGTTATCTACACAATGACGTTTGGTAGCTTCATCGGGTTTTCTGCGGCTTTGGCCTTGGCAATAAAAGTTATATTTGGCTTCCAGCACGGCATGGTTGACGGCGTGATGACCCATGATGCGCTTAATCCTAATGGACCAAGTGCGCTGATGTACGCTTGGATGGGGCCTTTTATTGGCGCGCTCATTCGCCCGATAGGAGGCAAACTCGCTGATAAAATGGGCGGTGCGATGGTGACACAGATCATCAGCATCGTCATGGTGTGCTCCGCATTAGGCGTCGCCTATTTTATGAAGCAAGCCTACGCATCAATGACACCGGAAGAATACTTCTTTCCGTTTTTGATCCTGTTTATCATTCTTTTCGCAGCGACGGGCATCGGAAATGGCTCGACTTTCAGGACCATTGCCATGGTCTTTGACAAGGAGCAGGCTGGCCCTGTTCTCGGTTGGACGTCTGCAATTGCAGCCTACGGTGCCTTCATCATTCCCAAAGTTTTCGGCGAGCAAATCAAGGCGACAACTCCAGAGTACGCGCTCTATGGCTTCGCTATTTTCTACGGGGTTTGCATCCTGATTAACTGGTGGTTTTACTTACGTAAAAACGCCTATGTCAAAAACCCATAATCCATCGATAAGGGAGTAACTCCATGAGCAATCTGTTAGATCGGCTCAGCTATTTCACCTCCAATCCTGAGAAATTCTCGAAGGGACATGGCATCACGACAGATGAAAACCGGGAGTGGGAAAAGGCATACCGTGGGCGCTGGGCCCACGACAAGATCGTGCGCTCGACACATGGTGTAAATTGCACGGGATCCTGTTCTTGGAAAATCTATGTCAAGAATGGCCTTGTAACGTGGGAAACACAGCAAACTGATTATCCGCGTACACGTCCGGATTTGCCCAATCATGAGCCACGCGGTTGCGCCCGCGGAGCAAGTTATAGCTGGTACCTTTACAGTGCGGCTCGTCTAAAATATCCGCTCATTCGTAGCCGCCTGATCAAACTTTGGCGTGATGCCAAAAGACAACATGCGGATCCGGTGGAAGCGTGGGCCAGCATCGCGTTGAGCGAAGAAAAGATGAGTCAATATAAACAGGTGCGGGGGCTCGGGGGCTTTGTTCGTGCAGATTGGTCTGAAGTCAACGAAATTATTGCCGCAGCAAATATCTTTACTGCAAAGGAATATGGACCTGACCGGGTCATAGGCTTTTCTCCGATCCCGGCCATGTCGATGGTTTCTTATGCTGCGGGTAGCCGTTATCTGTCTCTAATTGGCGGTGTCTGCATGAGCTTCTATGACTGGTATTGCGATTTGCCACCAAGTTCGCCGCAGACGTGGGGAGAGCAGACGGACGTCCCGGAAAGTGCAGATTGGTATAATTCCGGATATATCATCGCCTGGGGCTCCAATGTTCCGCAGACGCGTACACCTGATGCTCATTTCTTCTCGGAAGTTAGATACAAGGGAACAAAGACAGTCTCTGTTACGCCGGATTATTCGGAAGTCGCCAAGCTTACGGATCTCTGGCTTAATCCGCGGCAAGGAACTGACAGTGCCATGGCCATGGCCATGGGCCATGTAATTTTGAAGGAGTTCCATCTAACCGGAAAATCCAGCTACTTTCACGACTACTGTCAGCAATATACGGACATGCCTTTTTTGGTGCAACTGGATGAAAAGGACGGTCGTTATATTGCGGGTAGGACTTTACGGGCGACTGATTTTGACGCCGACGCCGGTGAAACCGAAAACGCGGATTGGAAACCCGTCGTTTTTGATGCGCTTTCAAAGGGCGTTAAAACCCCAAATGGCACCATTGGATCGCGTTGGGACAAAAGCGCCAAATGGAACCTTGAAATGAAATGCGCTGTCGATGGGTCGGATATTTTGCCGGAGATGTCGTTCATCGACAACAAGGACGAGGTCGTAACAGTCGGTTTCCCGTATTTTGGTAACCTGGAAAACGAGCAGGAAATTTTCAAGAATTCCGATCATGACGGCATTCTGGATCGACAAGTACCCGTGAAAACACTCCAAACCAAAAATGGAAATGTTCTGGTGGCGACGGTGTTCGATTTGATGATCGCAAACTATGGCATTGATCGCGGCCTAGGCGGGGAAAATGTCGCGGCTTCTTTTGATGAAGATATACCCTACACACCGGCTTGGCAGGAACGGTTTACTGGGGTTCCCGCTGATAAAGTAATTAAGGTGGCCCGCGAGTTCGCCGACAATGCCGATAAAACCCATGGTCGTTCGATGGTGATTTTGGGAGCCGGTGTCAATCACTGGTATCATATGGACATGATCTATCGCGGGATCATGAATATGTTGATCATGTGCGGCTGTATTGGCCAGTCCGGCGGCGGTTGGGCCCATTACGTCGGGCAGGAAAAACTTCGACCGCAAACCGGTTGGCAGCCTCTTGCCTTCGGTCTCGATTGGAGCCGTCCGCCACGGCATATGAATTCTACCAGCTTTTTCTATAGCCATTCAGATCAGTGGCGCTATGAAAAGCTGAAGCTGAACGAAATTTTATCACCAACAGCCGATAAGGAAAAATGGGAAAACCTATCCCTGCTTGACTGCAATGTTCGTTCAGAGCGGATGGGTTGGTTACCGTCAGCACCGCAGCTCGGTCAAAATCCGTTAGAGCTAGCACGTGAGGCAGATGCGGCCGGCATTGATGGCGCAACACATGTCGTTAATAGGCTGAAATCTGGAGACCTTCAATTTGCTTGCGAAGATCCAGATAACCCGAAAAACTTTCCACGAAACCTATTTGTTTGGCGATCAAATTTGTTGGGATCATCCGGCAAGGGGCATGAATATATGCTCAAGCATTTGCTCGGTACAAAGAACGGTGTGTTGGGTAAAGATCTTGGCAACAGCGACGAGCAGAAACCAAGCGAAGTCGTTTGGCATGAGGAAGCGCCAGAAGGAAAATTGGATCTTGTTGTCACTCTTGATTTCAGGATGTCCACAACTTGCATCTACTCTGATATCGTCTTACCGAGTGCTACCTGGTACGAGAAAAACGATCTGAATACGTCGGACATGCATCCGTTCATTCACCCTTTAAGCCAAGCGGTTGATCCTGCATGGGAAAGCCGTAGTGACTGGGAAATATACAAGGGACTCGCAAAGGCCTACTCGGATATCTGCCCAGGTCATCTGGGTGTTGAAAAGGATATTGTTTCACTCCCTATCTTGCACGACACGCCAGGGGAAATGGCGCAACCGCTGGACGTCAAGGATTGGAAAACTGGTGACGTCGAGCCGATCCCTGGCAAGACCATGCCAAATTTAATCACTGTCGAGCGGGATTACCCCAACACCTATCAGCGGTTTACCTCCATCGGACCCTTGCTGGAAAAGCTTGGGAATGGAGGTAAAGGGATTACTTGGAATACCAATGATGAAGTTGCTTTCTTGGGGCTTCTGAACGGTACTCATTTGGACGGTTCAAATGCGGGGCGGCCCAAGCTGGAAACTGACATCGATGCTTCCGAGATGATCTTATCACTTGCACCTGAAACAAACGGCCAAGTTGCTGTTAAATCTTGGGAGGCCCTTGAAAAAGCTACAGGGCGAGAGCATGCGCATCTTGCGAGACCAAAAGAGGATGAAAAGCTCCGCTTCCGAGACTTGCAAGCACAGCCAAGGAAGATCATTTCTTCGCCAACCTGGTCTGGCTTGGAGGATGAACATGTCAGCTACAACGCCTGCTACACTAATGTGCATGAGCTTATTCCGTGGCGCACGCTGACCGGCCGGCAACAGTTCTATCAGGATCATGAGTGGATGCGCGATTTTGGTGAAGGTTTTTGTGTGTACAAGGGACCGGTCAATACTAAGACATTGGCACCGCTTGCAGACAGAATGTCTGGCAACAAGGAAGTGGCGCTGAATTGGATAACGCCTCATCAGAAATGGGGAATACATTCAACATATTCTGATAATTTATTAATGTTAACTCTTAATCGTGGTGGGCCGGTTGTTTGGATCAGTGAAACAGATGCCCGGAAGATCGATGTCGAGGATAATGACTGGCTTGAACTTTACAACGTAAACGGTGCCATCGTTGCTCGTGCCGTCGTCTCACAGCGTGTACCGGAAGGCATGACCATGATGTATCACGCCCAGGAGAAGATTATCAATACACCGAAGTCTCCAACAACCGGGGTGCGCGGCGGTATCCATAATTCGGTTACCCGAACCGTTGTCAAACCTACCCATATGATCGGTGGATATGCTCAGCTTTCATATGGCTTTAATTACTATGGCACTGTTGGATCCAACAGGGATGAATTCGTCATGGTTCGAAAAATTGAAAATGTAGATTTCGGCGACGAGAACCATGTCACCGAAGCTGCCGAATAGGAGAGTAAGATGAAAGTACGAGCCCAAATCGGCATGGTCCTGAATTTGGACAAATGCATTGGATGTCATACCTGTTCGGTAACCTGTAAAAATGTTTGGACCAGCCGGGCAGGCGTCGAGTATGCGTGGTTCAACAATGTCGAAACAAAACCTGGCGTCGGTTACCCGCGCAATTGGGAAGACCAAAAACAATGGAATGGCGGTTGGTCGCGTAAATCGAATGGAAAAATCCAACCGAAAATGGGCGGAAAATTCCGGTTATTGTCGAAGATTTTTGCCAATCCGGATTTGCCAGAAATTGATGATTACTACGAACCCTTCACGTTTGATTACGCTCATCTCCAAAATTCAGGTGAGGCCAAGGACATTCCAACGGCAAGGGCGCATTCTGTGTTGACCGGTGAAAAAATGGAAAAGCCGGTGTGGGGTCCGAACTGGGAAGAAATTCTAGGTGGCGAATTCGAAAAACGTAGCCAGGATTATAATTTTAAGGGCATTGAGAAGGAGATGTATGGAGAGTTTGAGAACACCTTTATGATGTATCTCCCAAGGCTCTGCGAGCATTGCTTGAATCCGGCCTGCGTGGCTTCTTGTCCATCAGGCGCCATCTACAAGCGTGAAGAAGATGGTATCGTGTTGATAGATCAGGATAAATGCCGCGGCTGGCGGATGTGCGTGTCCGGCTGTCCGTACAAAAAAATCTATTTCAACTGGCAGTCTGGAAAATCGGAAAAATGTACTTTCTGTTATCCGCGGATTGAAGCTGGAGAACCGACTGTTTGTAGCGAAACTTGCGTTGGTCGTATCCGCTATCTTGGTGTGATTCTCTATGATGCTGATCGCATAGAAGCCGCTGCGAGTGTATCCGATGAACAGGATCTATACGAAGCGCAAACTGATGTCTTCCTGGATCCTTCAGACCCGGAAGTCATTGAGGCCGCCAAACGAGACGGCGTTCCAGATAGTTGGATTGTCGCGGCTCAAAAATCGCCAGTCTATAAAATGGCCATGGAATGGAAAGTCGCCTTCCCGCTGCATCCGGAGTACCGGACCCTTCCGATGGTTTGGTATATTCCGCCGCTTTCTCCTATCCAAAGTCGTTGGGATAACGGTCAACTGGAAGATGATGGGGTTATTCCGGACGTTAGCAAGCTTCGTATACCAGTTAAGTATCTGGCCAATTTATTGACGGCAGGCAAAGAGCAGCCTGTTACACATGCTCTGGAACGGATGCTGGCCATGCGCGCATACATGCGTACCAAGCATGTGGACGGTAACCCCGATGCTGCCATTCTGGACCATGTCGGACTCGATAAGGCGACGGTCGAGGATATGTATCAGATTATGGCTATTGCTAACTACGAAGACCGTTATGTCATCCCGACAAATCACCGAGAATATGCAGGCAAGACGCCATTTGATAACGAGATCGCTTTTGAAACACGGTCGGAATGTGGTTTCAGTTTTGGCGACGGATGCTCTGGTGGCTCTAAGAAAAAGAACCTATTCGGAACGCCTACTCACAAGAACACCATGAATGGCCAGGTTAGGAGAGAAAAATGAAAACCTTTAAAATACTCGGTTTGCTACTCACTTATCCAACCCAAGAGCTGCAGGATAATATGAAAATTCTGATATCCTCCCTGTCGGACGAAAGCCTTCTTCCCCGCAAGCTGGAAAAAGCGGTCATTATTTTTATGGGTGACCTTGCGGCCCGCAACCTTCTGGAAGCGCAGGAAGACTACGTGTCTTTGTTTGATCGGGGAAGGGGACACTCGCTTTACCTGTTTGAACATATCCACGGCGAGTCACGTGACCGCGGACAAGCCATGGTCGATCTGATTGATCACTATAAGGAAAAAGGCTTGAATTTGACGGCTCAAGAACTTCCCGATTACCTGCCCTTGTTTTTGGAGTTCCTGTCGATCTGTCCAGTAGCAGAAGCGCAGGAAAATCTGGGCGATGTCGTGCATATTGTTGCAGCTATCGCTGCGAAGCTGAAGAAAAAAGGTTCCGGGTATCATGTGATCTTCGCTGCGCTTGCAAAGCTAACGGATGTTCGCATCGATCAGGAATTTGTTCGTAATGCTTTGATCGAAGACGATGCCCGCGACGATAGCCTTGAAGCTCTTGACAAGGAATGGGAAGAAACGCCGGCGTTTGATGGCATCGGGGATACAACAGCCTGCGCTACATGTCCCTCCGCTGGATCCTACAATTTCGGCTCCGCTGATGTTCAATCCAAACAAGCAGATTAGGAGAGTCTGATGAATGCCTATTTAAACGAATTTCTGTTTGGGATTTATCCTTATATTGCTGTTCTTGTGATGATCCTTGGCTGTATTTTCCGGTATGACCAAAATCCCTATAGCTGGAAGGCGGATAGCTCTCAACTTCTGAGGAGCCGTGGAATGCGCTGGGGTAGCAATCTTTTCCACGTGGGGATTATTTTGCTTTTCGTCGGCCATCTTGTGGGATTGTTGACACCGGAAAGCGTCTATCATTTGTTGATGACGGCCGCCGCTAAACAAAAAATGGCGATGATCGCCGGCGGAATTTTCGGGTCCATGTGTTTCGTTGGTTTGACCATCCTTCTTTATCGTCGGCTGACTGATCCGCGCATTCGGGCAACCAGCAAATTTGCGGATATTCTGATCCTTGTGGTTCTCTATCTACAACTAATCCTTGGGCTCGGGACCATTCCCGCATCTGCCCAGCATCCAGATGGCAGTAGTATGATTGCACTGGCGAACTGGGCGCAGCATATCGTTACTTTCCAAGGCGGAGCGGCAGATTTCGTGATGAAAGAGGCGTTAATCTTTAAAGCACATATTTTTCTGGGCCTGACGATCTTTTTGATTTTTCCGTTTACCAGGTTAGTTCATGTCTTCAGCGCACCGATTAAATATATTCTGCGACCCGGGTATCAGATTGTCCGAAAGAGAGGGTAACCATGCCAATATTTGTCAATGAAACCGAGATTGAGGATGATACGGTCTTTTCTGAAATGCAGTATCATTCTGGAGATTCAATGGAGCAAGCGCGGGACGCAGCGGCTCAAGCACTGGTCGTGCGAGAACTCTTACGCCAGGAGGCGGTCAATCGAGGCTTAAGCAGGACTGGCGATGCGGAAGAGGCGTTAGATGCCGCGCTCATGGCATTGATCGAAAATGATGTCGCCGTGCCGACCGCGACGGTCGACTTTTGCAAAACCTATTATGATCAGAACAAAGATCGGTTTAGGACGTCTGATGCGAGCAACGCGTTTTTACCATTTGAGCTGGTGGAGGATAAAATCCGGGATTACCTGCATACAAGAAGTATTCGTGAAGGAATTAGATCTTATGTTCTGAACCTGGCGGGAAATGCACGGATCTCGGGGTTTGATCTTGCAGGGTCGCTGTAAAGAGGAAACGAGTTCTATGGATAGCTATCAGGAGCTGGTGGAAGGGTACAAGGCATTTCGCCAGAAATACCTGCAGCAAGATTTTGAAGAGTATCGCGCCTGGGCCGCAACATCTCAAAGCCCAAAGGTTATGATTATTGGTTGCAGTGATAGCCGGGTCAATCCAGCAATCCTCACTCATGCAGGGCTCGGTGAGATTTTTACGGCGAATAATGTCGCGAATATCGTGCCGCCATATGAGGCCGGACAGCATTCCCATCTCTCCATCGGCGCGGCAGTGCAATTCGCTGTCTCTCACCTTGAAGTAGAGCACATTATCGTCATGGCGCATAGTGGTTGCGGCGGTGTCAAAGCTTTGATGTCACAGACAGAGGATGACGTAGAAAAACGGCCGGAAGACGACTATATTCAGGGATGGGTTAACGTTCTCGGCGTTGCCCGTGACGCCGTAAAACAAAGCATGGGAGATCGGGATTTTGAAGAGCAATGTCAAGTCTGCGAAATGGAAGGCGCGTTGGTATCTCTCGGCAACTTGACACAGTATCCCTATGTTCGCGCTGCGATGGAAAACGGCAAATTAGATCTCCACGCCTGGTATTTTCATATCGAAACAGGTGAATTGCTTAAGTACAATCATGAAAAGGGAAAATATCAGCGGATTGTTCGGCCGCCGCATCATAACTAGCGCCGGACTGCCAAATGGAGGTTTTGTCTCGGCTCGGCTCGGCTCTTAGCCGCAACTGACTTATCTAATGTGTGAAAAATTGCCATGAAAAAAGAGTAATATAGATGGGCCAATATCTGTTGCTACGCTGAATTTAAGAAACCTGATCTGAAATCAATAGATGGTTACGTCAAACCTAAACCTTGCTAATAAAAATTCGCGAGCGGATGGTTAAAGTTTAGCATCGTTCACCGCCGCACCTTTATAAAGGACTTCGTTGACTGCTTTTGACGCCTTTTTGTGAAACGCCACGGCTTCGGGGTCGAAATCGCAAGCGGGAATTGGCGTTGATTCAAAATTGCTGTAAATGTCCTGGCCTCGCACCAGCATCGCACAATCCCAGTTGCCAACAATTTGGCGAGTATCTGGCGGCATAAAATGCATGGAAATACCAATGCGCCTGTCAGCTGCTATATTCGGGCCTGAGGCATGTGCCAATCTATAGTTATGGATCGACATCTCACCTGCTTTTAGCGGCATATAAACGGCTTCCATTTCTTTGTCTTCAAGGTTGATTTCCTGACCACGGGTCAGCATGTTATCGTCATGATAACTGTCTTCATGTGAAAGTACTTCTCCGCGATGCGTTCCTGGCATAACCCGCATGCAGCCTTCATCGATACCAGCATCGGACAACGCAATCCAAGCGGTAATCACCTGGTCACTTGATAAACCCCAATATTTCGTATCTTGATGCCAGGAGACAAAACTGTTACTACCCGCCTCTTTTATCCAAAATAGAGTGTTCCATAGTAGGATGTCAGAGCCAATAAGCTGTGCAACAGGGTCTAAAATACGAGGGTCCTGCACTAGATCATGCAACCATTTAAACAACAGGTAGGATTTGCTACGTTGCTCCGGATACAACGCGCCATGTTGCCGGGCTTCTACAGTTTCCAGCTGGTCTCTTAATCCCGCAACTTCGTCATTTTTCAACACAGAAACCGGCGAAATATACCCGTCCCGATCAAACTGTTCAATTTCGGAGGCGTTTAGTAGCATCTTAAATCTCCCCGTTGGCATCAAAGAATCCAGAAGCTCGTTGCAATAACGCTATGGAAGAGGCTAGACAATTTTGACGAATATGGGAAGGGCTCGAGAACCTGTGGTGGAGAGAGAAGGAGAAGCCGTCGCAGTTTTCCGCCGTACGTATATCGAAGGGCTGCAAATCGATTGCCTCTTTGCTTGCCCCAATTCTTTGCAAGCTATTTGTTCCAGTCCTGAGGAATCAATTGTTTCTGGTATTCACCGAATGTGGCTGGTCTTCATGAACAGTTGTGCCAGATTTGTGACACCGGTAAAATGGCGGTGTGTAGATGAACGAAGCTGGAGTCTTTCCAGTTTCGTTTTACCAAAGCTGCAACCTCTGGCATGGGTTTCCCTAGCGAACTAAAGGGAAATCAACGGTATTTTGATTAGAAGATATTCGCAGAATGTAGTGGATAAAAATTATCAGGAAAGGAGGTCGCCTAAGTGACGATACGGTTTCAACAATACAATAAACAGCTGGAAGATTTTCTCTTACACTTCTGATATAATTGAATTATTTACTGAAAAAAAGAAGATATAATCTGTTTCATTATACCAAACCCACGTTAAATTGCATAGGTGGATGGTCTGGCTTGCAGCGCACTATTTTCGTATTAGAAATTTTGTATTTGCGCGTTTGCTTATTGAGTTATTTATGCGCTAAGGTGGCAGCCAAGGCATAAAAAAATAAAAAACGAACGTCAAAACTCGGGGGAGATACTTTGACATTAGCCTGGAACTATCGAGCGACGCCTGTCACATGAGTGAACAGGGACAAGCAAACACTTCAGATGAAACTGCGTTAAACCCAAATTTTCAGGAAAAAAAAGGGTGGAATAAAACGCCGAGTCAAGAACTTATCGTTCTGGCCATGGCAATAGCCTGCTTTTTGTTTTTCGCGGTAACGCTGACGGGATTTGCTTCTTTCGGTAACTTAATCACCATGCTTCGCAGTATTGCGGTGCTTGGCATATTGAGCACTGGGATGGCGGTTGTCGTTATCGGGCGGGGGCTCGATCTATCGCAAGTCTCGGTAATGGCCATTTCGTCTGCTTGGGTTTTGACCCTGATGTCCAGCGATATGAGTCTTGCCGTGATTCTGCTTATGGGACTTGGATTTGCGCTGACTGTCGGTATCCTGAATGGCTGGATTGTCGCGTTCATTGAAATTCCGCCGTTGTTCGCCACGTTGGCTACGGGCCTTGTTTGTTTCGGATTTGGTCGCTGGGTACTTTTAAGCGGTGTTCATGCGTATCCACCTAAAGAAGCAACAGATTTTCTTTTTTTGGGGCAGGGTCTATTTTTCGGTCTGCCGATGCCGGTGCTGACTTTCTTGGCAGTTGCCATTGTCATTCATCTATTCTTGCGGCGGACGACAATAGGACGGCATATTTACGGTCTGGGTGATAATTTGTTAGCGGCGCGTTTGATCGGTATTTCGGTTAGGCCACTGATTATTCTCACTTATATGATTAGCGCTACAGCCGCTTTTATTGCCGGTATTACGACAGCAGCAACGGTTGCGTCAATGAATACGGAAATTGTCAATTCCACGCTTATTTTTGATGTGTTGTTGGTTGTTGTGTTGGGGGGAGTTAGCCTGAGTGGTGGTCGTGGCGGGATCGCCAGCGTCGTGGTCGGTGCCATTCTAATTGGTATTCTACTTAACGGTATGACCATTTTAAACATTAACTCGGACGTCCAGAATATCGCCAAAGGCGTTGTGCTGTTGGCGGCGATCATTGTTGACCGTCGCTTGCATCCGAAAGATGAGGAAACGGATAAGCAAGGAGACCATTAGCAATTCCGACGCATCAACTTGGTGCTCGAAATTGGGGGAAGGACAATCAATTTTAATTTAAAGGGAGGCATATAAAAATGGTTAGAACAAACCTAAAAAAACTCAGCAGTGCATTGATGGTTGGAGGTGTGGCGGTTGCCATGGCATCCACAGCAATTGCGGCGGGAAAGATCAGTGGCAAGACGGAGCGGATGGTCCGCAGTGACTATGTGACATCACTAGAAGGGAAAACGATTGCATATGTACCAATATCTCTCGGCTTACCGTTATCTGACTATTGGCATCATGGCATAAAAAGATCTGCCGAAGCTGCTGGTATGAACTTTGTGGTTAAGGACCCGGCTTGGAAAGTTGATGCCATGACACAAGTCATCTCAGCACTTATTTCTGAAAATGTTGACTATCTCGTGGTGCAGAATCCAGATGTGCAGGTACTTGCGAAATTACTGAAAAAGGCAGAAGAAAACGGTACCCATGTAATCCAGCTGAATATGGCATCCAACTATCGCTCTAGCGGTTTTGTTGGCGTTGACTGGGTTAGCCATGGTGAAGAAATTGGCCAGGACATTGTCAAGGAATGCGGCACCGGCAGTGGAAAAAGTGGCAAAGTTGCCATTGTTCAAGGCGAATTGACAGCGGCGGCCAATGTTTGGTTTAACGCTGGTCTTAAAAAAGCGTTGGCAGAAGATTCTGCCATTTCCATCGTCAATGATCAGGCCGCACAGTGGGATGCGACAAAAGCCCATGACATCACCGCCGCCGTTCTGCAGCAGAACCCGGACCTTTGCGCCACAGCTGGTGTTTGGGGAATCATGATGCTTGGCTCCGGCCAGGCTGTTAAGGAAGCAGGCCTAAGCGATCAGGTTCTGGTTTATGGTAGTGGTAGCAATTCCCGCCCGATATGTGATGCTTTGGAATCAGGTATTCTAGACAAGCATTTCAGTTACGATTCAATCTTGCAGGGACGGGACGTCGTCAATGCTGTTCAGGCGATTGCGCAGACAGGTGTTGAGCCCGGCGAGAAACCTTTCGCGCTCTATACACCGATCATGATCCATGATGCCAAGACTGTGAAAACCACGGACTGCCATGACTTGATCGGCAATTAAGCGGCGCAAAAAGACCGAATAAGGGCGGCGATACGGATTGCCGCCCTTTTCTACCATCTTCCCTGACATTGAAGAGAGACCGTCCATGACATCTATCACCGAAGCTATCCAGACAGTCCGGTATAAATGGTCGTTTCAGCGGGCGGTTGCCGAATTGCTCGCCAAGCGCTGGATGGAATCTCTCGTTCCCTTCATCATGATGTGTGCGGTGTTAATTTTCTGCGCAATAGCAATCCCGGGGTATCTCTCTTTCTCCAACCTTTCCAGCACCTTTAGCCAGTTTGCGGAATTCGGCTTCGTCGTCTTGGCCATGACCTTGGTGTTGATGGTCGGCGGAATTGACTTAAGCGTCGGCGCCATGTTTGCGCTTGCCGATTTTGTGGCGCTGGTATTGTTTAACGTCTTCGAAATCCCAGTCTGGGGTGTAATCCCACTGGTGCTTCTGACCGGCGCCATGATGGGGGCAATAAATGGTGTTTTGATCGGGTATCTGAAATTGGGGGCGTTTCTCACAACCCTTGTCACCTTGCTGCTTTTCCGCGCGATATTTGACCTCACCACGCCTATTTACGCGGTGGAAATGGCCACTGGATATCAGGAAAGCGAAGTCTGGGACTTTATTGGCGACGGTACTTTGTTCGGTATCCCGGCCAATATCATAATTCTTATTGTTGTAGCGATTATCGCCCATATTCTGCTCAGCCGATCGCGCCCGGGATGGCACGTGGCCGCCATTGGTTCCAATCGTAAGGCAGCGCGCCATGCGGGCATCCGGATCGATTTTACAATATTTTGCACCTATGTTCTCTCCGGTGCTTTAAGTGCCACGGCCGGGCTTGTTTACGCCACACGCCTCAACAGCTCGTCATCTAATACTGGCGATGGATTGGAGGTTATGGCATTGACGGCGGCGGTGCTGGGGGGTGTTAGTCTGGCGGGCGGTAAAGGCTCGGTAGGTCGGGCGCTGATCGGTGCCACGACAATCCTCGTGCTGATTAACGGGCTTGTTCGATTGGGTGTTACGGGCGGCCCAACCCTCGTGATGCAGGGTATGATTATGCTGATTGCCGTGGGCATTGATGTGAAGTGGTTGAAAAACAAAAGTAAGGCAATCTCAAAAATTTATGTGGTGCCGGCTTTCCTCGATATTGGGGAGAGGCCGGAAGCACGGATCAATTCCGGTACTGTTTTTGAACAAAATAGTAAGTTGAATAACGCACGGGCCATCGGTCTGGGTACCATAGATGGGCCGGAAGATGTCATTCTGGATCGTCAGAACCGACTATATGCTGGTACGCGCGAGGGGTGGATTGTTCGCTTTACGGGCGACAATCATGAAAATCAGGAAGTCTTTGCCCGGATCGGCGGGCGCCCCTTGGGTATGGCGTTTGATGCCGATGATAATTTGATTATCTGTATCGGTGGTATGGGAGTTTACGGCGTTCGCCCCGATGGAGAAATCTACAAGGTCACGGAAGAGACCAACCGAACGCCCTGGAAGATCAACGATGATAGCCGGCTTCGTCTCGCTGATGACTTGGATATCGCGCCGGACGGTAAGATCTACTTTAGTGAGGCGACGATCCGCTATGAAATGCATAGTTGGGCCATGGACGGTCTGGAAGGGCGCGGTAATGGGCGCCTTGTCTGCTACGATCCAGCGAAAAAGCAAACCCGAACTGTCTTGCGTGACTTGGTGTTCCCCAATGGGGTCTGTATTGCCCATGACGGTCAGTCACTGTTTTTCGCCCAAACTTGGGCCTGTAACGTTATGCAGTATTGGATTGCAGGCCCGAACAAGGGCAAACTGGAAGTTGCTATTGAAAACTTGCCCGGTAATCCCGACAACATCAATCGGGCGTCAGACGGAAATTACTGGCTCGCGCTGACAGGTATGCGGACACCGGCGTTTGATTTGGCCATGAAGAAACCAGGATTTCGAACCCGTATGGTAAAGCGGGTACCGCCGGATGAGTGGATCTATTCAAATATCAATAATGGGTGTGTCCTCAAGTTTTCCGGTGAAGGTGAAGTGCTTGAAAGCTATTGGGATAAGGGAGGGGAGAGTCATCCAGCAATTACCTCCATGCGTGAACATCGCGGAAAACTCTATCTTGGTGGCCTAATGAATAACCGGATTGGGGTTATTGATCTTCCGGACGCGGATCCGAACTGGACGGGCCCCGAAAACTATTGGGGGCTCAAATAATGGCTGCACGATGGATGGATATGATCCGCGACATTGTCTCTCCCGACCGCGAGACACATGCGATCCCTTCGATGGATGGCCCACTTAGACCGAACAGCGGTTTGGACAGTTGCGAAATTCTGTTTGATGACGATGCCATTGGTAAACCCGATGACGTGGCAATCGGCCCGGGCGGTATCTTGTATATCTCAAGCGGCAACTGTGTCTTTCGGTATTCAGCGGATGCAGGCATAACAGAATTTGGTAATTTCGAAGGCCCGACAGGTGCTATTGCCTGCCTTGCCGACGGTGGGGTGGCCGTCTGTCTGGATGGTATAGGTGTAGAAATCAGTGGCGGTCCACAAGATGGCGCCCGGATTAACATGGCCGGCGGTGCCCCAATTTTAAGCCCAACAGCGGTGACGGAATCTGCCAATGGACATATATTCATCACCCAGGGATCTTCTCTTCATAAAGCCGATGACTGGGTGCATGATTTGATGCAGAAAAATAAGACCGGTAGAGTGCTATCCTGGCATCCAGGGCAGGGAAGCTGCGAAGTGCTTGCCGATGGCCTCGCCTATCCCTCAGGCGTCCTGGTGGAAGACGGCGAACAGACGCTGGTGATTTGTGAAAGCTGGTCGCATTCACTTTTTCGTATGTCATCAAATCCGAAGATACCCTTCAGGCGCGAAGTTCTTATTCCCAACTTACCGGGGTATCCGGGGCGGATCTGCGCCCGGGAAAAAGGCGGATTTTGGCTGACCTTGTTTGGGATGCGAACGGAGATGTTGGAGTTTGTACTGGAGGAAGACGACTATCGTCAGGAGATGATGGAAACTATTGATCCAGAATACTGGGTGCGTCCGAAACTGGAGCCGGAACGACATTTTCTGGAACCGCTTCAGGGCGGTGGATTTAGAGTACTTGGTATAATCAAGCCGTGGGCCCCACCGCGGTCTTACGGATTGGTTGTTCGATTGGATCCGGAATTTGAGATTGTCGGCAGCTTGCATAGTCGTGCAGATGGAGCCGTTCATGGTGTTACCGGAGTAGCGTCCGGATCGGGCAATGTAATTGCCGCGGCGAAAGGCAGCGAGAAAGTAATTTATATTGAACAGGGTGGGCAATAATGAGCGAGAATACCACGCCTAAACCAATTATTGAGATAAAAGGTGCGACCAAGATTTATGGCGGCGTTCATGCCATTGAGGACGTGAGTTTTGATTTATATCCGGGTGAGATCCACGCTCTGGCTGGTGAAAACGGTGCCGGAAAATCGACTTTGTGTAAATCGTTAGCTGGAACCATCAAGCTGACCGATGGGGCGATTTATTTCGATGGCACAGAGCGGAATTTCGCGGATCCTGGCGAAGCGCTGGATACGGGCATTGCCATGGTTTATCAGGAAACGAGCCTTGTTCCGTCTATGTCCGTTGCCCAAAATCTGAGGCTGGGAAAAGAACAGTTCCTCACCCGGATGCGGGGCCTGTATATTGAAGGGCAGGTGATGCTGCAGACCCTGAATTTTCATGTGGATCCGACCATGTCCGTGTCCATGCTTGGGGCTGCGCAACGACAAATGGTCGAGATTGCCCGTGCCGTCTATCATGATGCAAAAGTTATTATCTTTGACGAACCAACGGCGACACTGACGCCGGAAGAAAAGCAACATTTCTTCGACCTCGTTCGCGATCTGAAGGCGCGTGGCGTCGCGATTATTTACGTTTCTCATGCGCTTGAGGAATCTCTTGAAATTTCTGACAGGATTACGGTTCTGCGGGACGGCAAACATATTATTACAGAAGAGACCGGTAAGATGTCCCGGGATGATTTGGTCCGTCATATGGTTGGCCGGAGCGAGGAACAGAGCATCTACCATCACAAGGATTCTTCGAAAGCCGCGGACGAGTTCAAAAAGAAGAAAAAAATGCTGACGGTAGAAAACGTTACGATGGGAAATTTGGTCAAAAATATGTCGTTTTCCGCCTATGAGGGGGAAATTGCGGTTCTGGCCGGTCTTGTCGGATCAGGTCGAACGGAAATTGCTAAAATAATTGTCGGTGCTTATAAGCGAAATCTTTTCCATGGTGGCCGTATCTTTCTCGATGGCACAGCGGTTCGATATCGTGTCCCCAAACAGGCTGTGGATGATGGCATCGTCTATATTACCGAGGATCGAAAGGTCGAAGGTTTTCTGGAAACCATGTCTATCAACGATAATATCTATTTGTCCTGGCTAGCCAGCAAACTCGGCAGCAGTTTTCTCGTGTCCAAAAAGCAGCGCAATACACTCGGGCCGGACATGGTTAAGAAAATGGCAGTTCGGGCGCCTTCCGGCGAAACCCGAGTGAATGAATTGTCGGGGGGCAATCAGCAAAAAGTCGTTGTCGCAAAATCCCTTGTACAGCAACCGAAACTGGTCATTTTCGACGAACCGACCCGTGGTGTTGATGTGGGGTCCATTCCGGAGATACACCAGATTATTCGCGATCTGGCGGCCGAAGGGGTGACCGTCCTGGTGATTTCTTCTTACTTGCCAGAGGTGATGGCACTGGCCGATCGGGTGCTCGTAGCACGCCAAGGGCGGATCGTCGAAGAGTTCGACGCGACTGATGTGACCGAAGAAAAGATAATGTATGCGGCAGTACATTAGATAATAATTTCAAGAACATATTGAATTTATTTAAGATTAAATATAAGGAATTTTTTTGACCAAATAATATTTGGAAGAGGTTTTTTGAAACACATAAGCCCTCAAAAACAAAATGTCTTTTAAGGGCTTATGTGGTGCCGCCACCAAGAATCGAACTCGGGACCTGATGATTACAAATAATATGTTTATGAAAAATGAGGATAGGTGAGGAGCCTCGGTGAAAGACAAAATAAGGGATTGCAGAGCATCGAGTTTCTTCGGCTTTCCTAGTATATCACTGGTTTTCGTCAGCAATTGTGCCAGATTTGTGACACGGATATAACTAGTCCGCTTTATAGTTCTTAGCTGACCTAATTCTAGAGCAACTGATATGTCTGCTTTGTGCCATGAGTGGACATTGAGGGAAGATGTCCGCATTGTCACGTTAACTTCAATTAGGAGCAAAAGGGCACTGTCAGTGGAAAGGCGGCAGGCAATGAAAGAAATTGAGGTGCTACCGTTTAGGCGGCAAGCTGTCGCCATTCGGCAAGGGCAGCTTCACGTTTGTGGGCATTGTCACATTAACTCACTGTAGGCGCAGAGAAGACCCAGTATTTTTTTAGGCAGCAGGGTATTGTCACAATAACTTCGTGGATAAGAATCCGGCCCTGCATTAATCTTTCTTGATGCAAAAGATATCCTATCAGCGTCATCGCTTTCCTTCTCACATCATTCAGCACGCTGTCTGGCTGTACGCTCGATTTACGTTGAGTTATCGAGATGTTGAAGATTTGTTGGCACAGCGAGGGTTGGATATCTCCTATGAAACAGTTCGACGATGGTTTCTTAAATTTGGTGAACCAATTGCCAGAAATCTTAGATCTAAGTCGCCCTACTCCCAATGATATTTGGCATTTGGATGAAATGGTCATTGTCATTCGAGGAAAGCGACACTGGCTCTGGCGTGCCGTTGATAATGAGGGAGAGGTCCTGGATTTCTTCGTGCAATCCAAGCGCAACACAAAAGCTGCCTTGAAATTAATGCGGAAATTATTGAAGAAACATGGTTTCGCGCCAACGCAAATAGTAACAGATAAACTGAAATCCTATCACAAGGCCTTCCGAACCTTGGGCTTAACTGCTGAGCACGTTGACAATAAACGATCGAACAATCGAGCAGAGAATTCACATCTTCCTGTCAGGCGAAGAGAACGAAATATGCAGAAGTTTAAGTCACCTGGATCTGCTCAAAGATTTCTCAATATTCAGTCAGCCACTTACAATACTTTCTATGTCCAACGCCACCTACTCCATCGAATTCATTTCAAGCAGCTCCGCAATGAAGCCTTTAATGTTTGGGCAACTGCAAGCGCCGCTACCTGAGAAATTGTAACTGAGGGATATCTGCGTCCATTGGAAGTTAATGTGACATCGTCGTGGGAATTATCCGTGGAAAATTTATGCAAATTTCCACCACTGGCAGCAGGTTAATTATACTGACAAACCAATCCTCAGTCGTTTGTACTTTCGGCTTTTGGCAATTGATTGCCATCCACATCATAGCCTGGAAGTCCAGACAGGTAGGTAAACTTATACATACCTGCAATGACAATCATTACTATAAGAACCGTCATTACGATTAAAATGTGTTTAATTGTCGTCTTCATGTTTCCTCAAACAGCATTAAAAATAGGTTTCCGGGGCTCTAATCGCAGTGCTCGATCGGACACTGCGTCGCGGAACAGTGTCAGTACAGCACCTTTTAAGCTCGGATAAATGGGGGCGATGTCAGGAAGCATCTCCATCAGCGACAATCCTCAAAATAGATGTTTGATAATGATACCATTGTACGGACCACTTCCTAAATATATAATCTGCAAGACGGAAAAGGGCAGGGCCTCCGTTTTGCGAAACCCTAAATTTCCATCATTTCATCGTAATTTTAGAGATGGGTAAGAATGCGGTTAAAAAACAAAAATCGCCTTAAGTTATCGAAATATAAAAGTCGGTGGCGAAGGGTCGGAGAGAAACCGCCGCATTCTTCCGCCTCATTTATATCAAAGGGTCATAGCCTAATAGCCTCCTTGCAATACTGAATCCTGTACCAGATTTCTGTCCTAGCCTAGTGATCGTACATAACGACAAATGTTATTGAATTTTCTTAGTTTGATATCTTTCCAAAAAGCGGCCTATTCGTCGAGCCTTCGACCTCCGTAGGTAAAGGGCACACTTTAGAACTTCGTCGAGTACACTAATTCCACCTATATCAAAATGACGCCCTCTGGGTATTTACAAAAAACTGTTTAGAATCTAGAAATTACTATACATTTGTAGAAACAGTATTGTTATTATACGCTTATACAATAAACTGTGCCGAGGAAAACCTGCAAAACTTACCGGAGAGTTTTTCCGCGATTGTTAAACCTGGTGTGATGGAAATGAGACTCTGGAAATATTTAGTGCCTTTCATTATCGGACTTGCGGGCCTCTATTACAGTTCCGGATATTTCTTCGTCTACAATAACGATGCCTATGTGGATGCGGATGTTGTCCGTGTTTCAGCTGGCGTGCCGGGAATAGTCAATGACGTAGCCGTTGCCGATAATGATTTTGTCAATGACGGGACGCTTCTTCTGTCGCTTGATCAGGAACCTTTTATTCTCGCGGTCAAATCTGCCAAAGCACAATTGAAGAAAGTTAAGGTGGAGCAAGTTAATCTGACGACCGAAACAGCAGAATTGCTGGCGGAGCTGAATATCAGCAAAGCTAAAAACAAGTTGGCAACAGTTGAACTTGCCCGCTACAAAAAGTTATTTCAATCTGGAACCACTTCCCAGCAAAACTTTCAGGAACGAGAAGAGCAGCAAAAAATTACACAGCTTGAGGTAGTCCAAGCGCAAAAGGCGTATGAACTCAGCATGCAACAGGCGGATATTTTTACCGCCGAGATAGAAAATTTGGAAAGCGCTGTGGGACTTTCTGAATATCAATTGGGAATCAGTAAAATTTATGCGCCGGGGAATGGTTATATTAATAATCTGCGTCTCTATTCAGGTGACTATGCCAACCTGGGAGAAGCCCTGTTTGGCTTTGTGAAAGAGAACACGACGAGGGTTGTCGCCAATATCAAAGATACAAATTTAGCGATGCTTCATCCTGGCAAGCCTGTCTGGGTTTATCTTTCCAGCTATCCATGGCAGCTTTTTAAGGGCGAAGTCGAAAGTCTCGGACGGGGAGTGTCTCGTACAATAAGTACTTCTGATCCTGCTTTACCATATGTCAAGCCGGTAACAAGCTGGATACGCTATAGCTACCGAATTCCGGTACGCATAAACCTCATCGATATTCCAGAGGGTGATACACTTCAAGTTGGCATCGATGCCCGCGTCATTATTCTTCGATGAACGGCTTCTACCGGCAATTAGCCGGAGGGATCACACTAGCCTTTAAGGACCTGAATTTTTCTCACCCGACCGTCAGGCGGTCCCTTAAAACCGCTATTGCTAGCGTACTTGCCTGTTTTATGGCCCTGTATTTGCAGGCGGAACAACCATACTGGGCCGGAATATCCGCCTTTGTTGTAATGCAAAGAACCGTGGGTGCCACGATTTACAAAGCCCTCCTTCGGATAGGTGGAACCGTGTCAGGTGCAGTGCTTGGGCTAATCTTGGCGAGCATCTTGGTAGAACATCATTTAATTTTAGTTTTTGTAGTAACGTTGGTTGCCTTTTGCGGAATCTATCTGTCATCCGTCTTTCGACGCCATGTTTATGCCTGGATATTTTTGTATGTAACGGCACTATTGGTCCTTGTCGGTGGATTGGAAAATCCGACGCCTCAAACCTTTATTCATCTCGCCTTTTACCGCAGTTTTGAAATTGCGATCGGTATTCTTGTCGGCCTCTTGGTCAGTAATACCATTTTTGTTGAGCATGCGAGAAAGCAGATTTCTGACGCACTTGAAGAAGGATTTTTTGCACTTGAGGCTCTTAGCAACAGCTTTTTTGATCAATTAATATCGCCGAAAGCCTCTAATCCGACAGAGGCATTTGAGCGTCAAGCTCGATCGCTCATGGACAAGCTCTTCGACCTCGACGAGTTGCTTGATTATGCGGGCCTGGAAACCGGGCAATATTCCAAGCTGATACGCGAGCAGAAAATGGCCCTAGGCCTGCGCCGAATGGCTGAGATAATGCTCTATTGCTACAATGAAAATATCGTGCAGCTCAACGATAGATCATTGTCTGATGAACGCCGCCAGGCTCTAATTGAGATCAGGGACAGTTTGCGAGCGATTTTGCCGTTTGGTCAAAAAAACCTGTCCGTGGAAGAGTCGATAGATTGCCCTGAATCCGAAGTCGTCCGGCTGGATAACCTGATCAAGACGTTTGAAGAAACTCATCCCAGTAATCGAGAGGATCGCATTCACTACATTCAGATTGCCAGGTGCTTTCGTTTACTATGTCAGGAACTTGCGCATAGTTTTTTTGCAGCTCCGGCTGGTAAAGCAGTGGTAACCCTCAATACCAGATCGTTCAGCCATAGCTTTTCAGGCTTTTATCTTGATCCGTACAAATTCAGATTTGCGCTTTCTGGAGCCATTGCAGTTCTGACACTACCTTTTGTGTGGCTATATCTGGATCTACCGGGTTATTCGCAAATTGTTATATCAATTGCTGCCTGCATTACCCTAACGATAGGTTCGACACAGTTTAAGGGATATTTAAGATTATCAGGTTGTTTAATTGGCGCTGTCATTGCATTCCTAATTCTTGGACTGAATATCGAAAACCTTGCGGTCATGCTAGCCTGGCTCTTTGCAGTAGTGTTTTTCTGTGGCCTGATTTTTTATGGCGAGCCCAAAATATCCTATTTCGGGATGCAGTGCTTCCTCGTGGTCGTCGTCGGGCTCTTTGGAGAATTGTCACCGGTGCAGTCGCTTGGCCCTCCTTTTGAACGCTTACTCGGTATTTTTCTTGGCGTTTTGAGCCTCATTTTTTTTCAGAAGTTGCTTGTTCCGACACATCCTATAGCGCATTTGCAGCATTTGATCCGTCAGAGTAATCAAGCGACGAGGGAAGTATGCGAGTGGATTTTCAGGAATCCAGATGCGCTGGCACGTCTCGACCACTGGCAAAACAGACGATTATTTATCAACATGGTTAGTGCCATCCGCGAACTAGAAAGTTTTGACGAGGATGGAGATGTTGACCTGTTAGAACTCAAAGAGGAAGGCGTCACAAACTACCGATACCTGTTGCACAGTCTCTATGGCTACATTCTTGCCCAATCTGACAATCCGGCTGGAAAATCGACGGCAAGCGAAGTTATTTCGTGGCTTACTAGTCATATCCATTTGATATTAAACAAAGTGGACAATTCAAATGAAGCGGACTTCGGATATTTCCTTGCAGAAATGACTGAGCAAAGCAAAAATCGAATAGCGGGTATTTCTACAGAGTCTGAGATTACTTTGCAAACGGAACATACGTTCTTCACCGAAATATCGCTAATGCGCATATTGAAACATCTGCATCAGGCACAACAATTAGAGCGGAGTCTCCGATAAGTTAGTTAACTGTGAAAGATCGTCTCCCTTCCAATCGGTCATGCGCGCTACCATTTCGCGAACAGCCAGGATTCTCACGAAGGGCCATGTATACGTGAGCACCTAAGCTGGCGAGAAACCCTGAAGTCCAATTTACGCAAATTCAGTTACCTGTAGGATCAGGACGACAGCTATCCACACTTGAAGAGCGAGATGTCCCAATGCAATCTTTCTTCTGATATCAGCTAAACTAGCGTTGGAGGGGTGAAGTCGCTTATGGGTTATTGACAGACATTCAATCCCGGTACTTTCGAAGTCTTAAAAGTGCCAAAAGCAGAAGTTGCTGATGCGATAATCTTCAAATCTCACTCGAGATATTTCATCTGGAGGGAATTAACGCCGGGATAAACCGATGCCTTTTCAAATGAAGGCGTTTCATATGGATCGGTTGCGCCGGACGTCGCAAATCCTTCTATCGGCGTATCATCATTTATGTCGAGGTCACGGTTGCCATTTTCATCATGGAAAAGGAAAACGACGTAGGGGCCCTGAGTTAGATTAGGAAATGATGCCTGCCCACCAATTTTCGGATCGATTTCGAGATAGCCAACTGCCCTTTCAACATCAAAGCTCTGATAAGCGGCCTTATTATCGAATACGATCACAACAATTTTCTCCCTGGTGTTGCGGACATTGTTGACTTGAATGTTCAGTCCGGCGTTCGATACGCGTTTGGGAACCACTGTTATGCCAGCCGCGGAAGATGGAATCTGACTTGCCATCCAAGCCCCGCCAATCGTGATTGCTATTGTCGCAACGACTCCCAAAAATCTTTGCTTAGTGTTTGGCATTCTGCTCTCCCGGCTTATTCCGCTGAAACGCTCTTAGATTTTGCCGCGCTAGGCTTCCAGCCCGGAGGACCAAATACTACGCCAAGTTTGTTTTTGAATCCGTTCATTTCCCATACGCCTTTGCCCAATCGGTAGAAACCGTGGAAAAAGGCAACCAGTGGATTGATGGAATTAATCGGCGTCACTAAGCCATAGACAACCTCTTCCTTTTCCTCGGCAAAGGTCCCGAACATCCGGTCCCAAATTATGAAGATACCCGCGTAATTTTTATCGAGATATTTGCGGTTGGAGCCGTGATGCACCCGGTGATGAGAGGGTGTGTTCATAATAGCCTCGATGGGCCGCGGCAATTTTCGAATAACTTCTGTGTGCAATATGGTCTGGTAGACCTGTACCACCATCTCCGCGAACAACACGACAATCGGATTGAAACCCAGAACCACCAGCGGCAGGTGGAAGAATACGGGCCAGACGAAATCCATCGGGCCAAAGCGGTACGCGACTGAAATATTGAAGAAAGGCGAAGAGTGATGGACGGTGTGGGTCGCCCATGCAAAATTCACCCGGTGCATAAATCGGTGCTCCCAGTAGTAAGTCAAATCCGCCAGCACAACGCAGATCAGAACCGTCACCCAGTTGATCTCAATGTCGAAGACCGCGAACTGAAAAGCGTAATAATACGCACCGACGTAGAATGTTCCCAGCAACAAAAACGTCAATCCAATAAAGAATGCGAGCGTAATGTAATTCGTGACCGTATCACCTATCAGGGTCCAACTGAGCTTCCGGTAAATCGCGTAGCGGATGAACTCGAAAGCCAGAAATACCAACGCGAAAACAAAGAACCAGTCGTCAATGAAGACCTCCAGCCATTCCAGGTTGGTCTCGCTGATCGGAGAAAAAAGAGCATCCATCGCGTTCACTTTCATTATCACTATTGATAATTAAATGGCAGCAACTATATTGATTGTCAAGTTTGATAAACAACTAAGAAGACACCATGGCCCGACCCACTGTCAAAGACGAACGTCGAAAACAGATACTCGATGCATTTGCAACATGTGTTGCCAGGTATGGAGTTGAAGGAGCGACTTTAGAGAAGACGGCAAAACAGGCCGGATTGGCCCGTGCACTCATTCGGCACAATGTCGGTAACCGCACAGATTTACTGGATGCCTTGCTGGAGCAGTTTCTTGAAAACAGCCGCCATGTCACAGAAGGTATGGTTTCTGCGCTTCCAAAGCATAACCGCACTCGAACTTTGTGCGATTGGTTGTTTGATCCATCATCTTCTGACGCACAATTGGTTCTTGTTGCCAACGCATTGGTCGCAGCGGCGTCGACAAACAAGGCACTTGCCCGGAAGATGCGTGGATGGATGCACGCCTTCGTCGCTGTCCTAAACCAGGTAATCATCGAAGAATATCCGGAGGCGAATGCAGAGAAAGTATCAGCAGTCGCACTCGGGGTGACGGGGATCTATTTTAATGCTGAGGCCCTTTACCCGCTCGGCAACGTAAAGGCTCTTGCAAAGGAATCAAAGCAAGCCGCGCTCCTCCTTCTAGACACATTAGAGGCAAATTGATGCCCAGAAATACCAGGCTACCAAGAGAATCCTACGTCACGCAGGAATGGTTTGAGCATGAGCGTAAAACGATATTTGACAATGCCTGGGCATTTATTGGCGTTTCCGGCGATTTCGGGACAAGTGGTGACTACCAAACGGTGCGATCCGGCACCTCTTCGATGATGGTAATTGCGGGAAATGATGACGAGCTCAAGGCCTTTCACAATTTATGCCGCCATAGAGGTACTGAATTGCTGGATGAAGAGAAAGGCAATGTAAGCGGAGCCATTGTCTGCCCGTACCATCGATGGACTTATGGCCTTGATGGCGCATTGCGTGGACTGCCAAAAAGATCAATTTGCTTTCCTGATATTGACCTGAATGCCATGGGGTTGAAGCCCGCTGCCATCGGCATCTATAAAGATCTTATATTTATTAATCCGAATCCGGACGCTGATTTCGACAAATGGATAGAACCACTGTTGGGCAAGGAATGGCCCCATGATCTGTTTGCATCGGACGTGAAAGAATCCGTTCCTCTCATCTATGATCTTAAATGCGACTGGAAAATATTCGTCGAGAATGCACTAGACGGCTATCATCTCGCCTATCTTCATAAAAATACGCTCGGAGGGCCACTGCCGGAACACAATATTTGGGAACGAGCAGGAGATCATCTCATTTGGTATGCAACGGAAGACGGCGCGCGACATCGCTTGCCGATGACAGCCCGCAACGAGGCCGGAACTTCCGGGACAATTGAAAGCGCCAAAACGCCAGGATATGGCGGCGTATATTACCTTTTCCCGTTAACTCTGATTGTTCCGACACCGTATGGACTATCTATTTCTATGTTGCATCCATCCGCGCCAGGCCGATGCCGCATGACAGTACGTAATTGGGTTGGTCCATGGCAATCTAAAGACGAGCGTAAGTATATTCAAGGCTTCAACGGAGACACAGGAATTATTTCTTCGGATAACTGGACCAAACATCCATTAGAATGCGGTGACTTTCAAACTGAGGATGTCTGGATATGCGAAAAACTTCAGCGCGGGATGGAATCTAGCGCATACGAGCATGGTCCCTTGGCTAAGGGGGCTGGCGCAGAAGACCCGATCGAATGGTTTCATGAGACATTGTTGTCGAACACATAGGGCGTATCCCTGAACGGTGAATGTCTCCTTTGGGTCAAAAGCAGACATCTGTATTCGTTGAATATAAGGTCCGCTATTTGTTTAAAAGTAGCCTCCAACGAAGATAACCCAAAGCAACAAAGTGGCGGAGAGAGAGGGAGAAACCGCCGCAAATAGCCACCTCTTTATTAATCAATGGGTTAAAGCTTGTTAAGCCTCCTTGCTTAGTTATAGACAGCGATGCACTGACCTTCATAGTCGAACCTGTCGGCATCGTCAGGCTCAAGCTCACTCGCAGCCATCGCCTTGATCCAAATCCCGCAGCATAGGTCACCACCTTCAGTCATTTTACCCCTCATTTCCTGATCAAATTGAACGTTCTCCATTTTGAACGTTCTGAGCAAATTCATTGTAGCAATGCCGCTATTGCAAAATGAACGGGTGATCATCTTATCCCGGCCATTGTGCGGAAGGTTTTTGCATCGGTAGCCAGCAAACATATCTCTGAGCCTGTCCTACAACGGATTATGGGTCACGCTATCGGCTCTGAGATGGCCAGATGGCATTATATTTGATCTGCAAGGGTCGAGAAATCTCCGGCGATGGATCTGGTCTGAGCAAATATCTAGGTATAAAACTGGTATAAATTGGTACCAAACCCGTTTCGGCGGAGTTTTTCTTGTCTGCCCGTATGGGCTAATATATTGTTTTAATTGGGGAAAATGGTGCCGCCACCAAGAATCGAACTCGGGACCTGATGATTACAAATCAACTGCTCTACCAACTGAGCTATAGCGGCATATAAAAATAACGACGGTTGTTAGACCATCATTGTTCTGCGGGCAGCTTATATCTTGCGGTTTTTGTTCTGTCCAGCGTTTTTCGCCGGAAAATGCCGAGTTTTATTTTCGAGAGTTTTGTTGTGGTTTTAACGGCGACAGACATACGATATTTAGGTTTTCTCGGTTCTACCGAGGTCGGGCGAGTTCATAAAAAGCGATTGCTGCGGCATTTGAAACATTGAGGCTTTCGATACCTGGGCTAATTGGTAGTTTTGCCAGCATGTCGCATTTCTGGGACGTCAATTGGCGGAGACCCTTTCCTTCGGAGCCGAGAACGATGGCAACCTTCTTTAAATCGCAGCTGACAGTCTCTAGAAGCATGTCTGCGTACCCATCCAATCCGATTCGCCAAAAGCCTTTGTCGGCTAGCTGATCCAAGGCACGTGATAGATTGCCAACGCGAATTATTGGGACTGTTTCGACGGCACCAGAAGCGGCGCGTGCTAAAACACCTGTGGTCGGCGGTGAATGACGATCGGGGACGATAACGGCTGTCACATTGAAGGCGGCAGCCGAGCGCAATATGGCGCCAACGTTATGGGGGTCTGTTACCTGATCCAATACGGCGACTGTTTCCAATGATTGACTTTCGATATTTGATAGGTCATCGATAGTCAAATCTGCAAGCGGGTAGGGAAGGAGAGCAATTCCCTGATGCACGGCATTTTCAAGTAGAACAGCGCTAATAACGTCCTTATCGACAATTTCAAATTGTCCGGTCGCTTCGACGAGAATTCTTCTATCCGAGTCGAGGCCGGCGATTTTCGATTTAGTAATTAAAAGGCGCTTGAGTTTCCGGTGCGGATTGACCAATGCCGCGAAGACAGCATGGTCACCGTAAAACCAGCCCTCGTCGGCGTCATTGGATTTACCAGTCCGTCGCGGGGCCGGGCGTGAAGAGCTTGGGTTTCTGCGGCTTTCAGAAGAATTCTTCTTACGGCCTTTTGAGGACTTGTGTATGGACATGGCTTCGCTTATATGGTGCTTCGGGATCTACAACAAGTTGGCTTTTTGAAAAGGCTAAAAAAAAATATGCGAATTCTTCGGGATTTGCTCTTTTTCGGTTGACTTTATGCCGGAATTTTCGATAGTGCCGGACACCCTCGGGAATGTCGACGGGTAATTGCATGTGAGGAGGGGTGCCTGAGTGGTTAAAAGGGACGGACTGTAAATCCGTTGGCTATGCCTACGTTGGTTCAAATCCAACTCCCTCCACCATTCGCATGCAGGCAATGTTAACCGCCATGGAGCTGGTGTTTGACGTTGGTAAGGAAAGAGACGGTATAGGCGGGTGTAGCTCAATGGTAGAGCAGAAGCCTTCCAAGCTTATGACGAGGGTTCGATTCCCTTCACCCGCTCCAAGCGCTGGCCAGCGCTTTAAATAAAGGGCCATGTTTATGTGGATATCGAAGAACATGTTTTCGGTATCTTTAGGCTGTGTAATTTTTGCTTCAGGACAACGGAAAATGGCCAAAGAGAAATTTGATCGTAGTAAACCGCATTGTAACATTGGAACGATTGGTCACGTTGACCATGGTAAGACGACGCTGACGGCGGCGATTACGAAGGTTCTAGCGGAAGCGAGTGGCGGTGCAGCATTTGCATTTGACGAAATTGACAAGGCGCCGGAAGAGAAGGCGCGTGGTATTACGATTTCGACAGCACATGTTGAATATGAAACAGCGGCGCGTCATTACGCCCATGTTGATTGCCCAGGCCATGCGGATTATGTGAAGAACATGATCACGGGCGCGGCTCAGATGGATGGCGCTATTTTGGTTGTGTCCGCAGCGGACGGCCCAATGC
>NZ_JBALWD010000026.1:0-60030 GCF_036960985.1 Sneathiella sp.
CGTTGCTTTCATCGCTAAAATAAGCCGAACGATTGAATCAGGTAGATTTGGACCGATCCCTGTTGAGTGGGAAAGCACAAGGTTTTTTTGCAGATCTTTGAGGTTCTCCGTCGGAATAACCTCCTGAGCCAAACGGCCAAAGCCGGTATTGATGCCATAAACCGTTTTATTCTGATCTACGATACTTTGAACTGCGTCCGCGCTTTTGGCAACAGCGGGCCAACATTCCGGGTCGAGCTCGAGGTTAACTGGCCCTTCGTAGATAGTTCGCAAATCGGTTAGGCTTAAATGACCTGCTTTGATGTTCAATTTAATTATTGACATATTCTTGTCCAAAATATCTTAAAAACAATGGGTTAGATCCGATACCTTGAGTTAACTCGGAAGGGTGATCTATATCCCAGATGGCGAGATCGGCCCGCTTTCCAATTTCGAGCGTACCAATTTCTGACTCCATGCCGAGCGCCGCGGCGGCATGGCGTGTAAAACCGGCTAACGCCTCTTCCGGCGTCAAACGGAATAAAATGGCAGCCATATTCATCATCAAGAGCGGCGATGTTGTCGGCGATGAACCAGGATTACAGTCAGTGGCGAGGGCAATGGGCACCCCGTGTTTGCGTAATAACTCAATAGGCGGCTTTTTTGTTTCGCGAAGAAAGTAAAAAGCGCCCGGTAAAATGACAGCGACGGTGCCGGATTTTGCCATAGCCATCACACCCTGTTCGTCCAGATATTCGAGATGATCTGCGGAAAGAGCATTAAAGTGTGATGCTAACTCTGCACCTTTTAAGTTACTTAATTGTTCGGCATGCAATTTAACGGGAATACCCAATTTTTCAGCGACTTTGAATAGTTGTCGAACTTGTGTTTCTGAAAAGGCAATTTTTTCACAAAAAGCATCAACGGCATCGACGAGACCGAGTGTATGAGCTGTAGGCAGCATTTCGTGACAGACCTTCGCCATATACCCATCTGAATCTCCAGAAAATTCCGGCGGTAAGGCATGGGCACCAAGAAAGGTTTTTTTGACACGGACAGGATTAATTTCACCCAGATGTTTAGCGACCTCAAGCATTTTAATCTCGTTTTCCAGATCCAATCCATATCCGGATTTAATTTCCACAGTTGTTACGCCGCACGCCATCATCGCCTCAAGCCGTGGTTGGCTTGTGGCAGCTAGTTCTGCTTCGCTGGCGTCCCGGGTTTGTGTAACTGTTGAAAGGATGCCACCGCCTTTTTTAGCAATTTCTTCGTAAGAAGTGCCGTTTAAAGCCATTTCAAATTCTTGGGCACGATTTCCTGCATAAACAAGATGAGTATGACAATCAATTAGGCCCGGAGTGATACACCGACCTTCGACATCTGTTACTTCGACACTATCAGAAAGGGTTTTCGGATCCAGATCGTCAAGATGGCCCATCCAGGTGATTTTCCCAGAACTAATTCCGAGTGCCGTGGCGGCATCCATCCCATATGGCGCTTCGGCGGGTATCATGCTTGCAATCTGGGCGTTGGTAAAAAGCCGGTCGATTTTTCCCATTGCCATTTTCATTTTGCCCTTGGATTAAAAATTGTATATACAAATTATTATGATAGGAATGGGCAGATGATCAAGCATTATTTTTCGGATATTCTAAGTGGCGGACGATGGCTGCAGGATCTGCTGATGACAGTTGATCCATCTGGGTCAATCATTTCTCTTTCCAAGGGCTCCTCAAGTGAGGCCGATCATAGCCATACGGGATATGCCGTGCCAGGAATGGCGAATGTCCATTCTCATGCTTTTCAGCGCGCCATGGCAGGCCTGGCGGAGTTTAGCGGGAATGAAGCGGATAGTTTTTGGAGTTGGCGCAATGTCATGTATTCTTTTCTGGGCGAGATTAGTCCGGATCAGCTTCAGGCAATTGCAAGCCAACTCTATGTGGAAATGCTGAAAGCCGGGTTCACTTCCGTAGGAGAATTTCATTATCTGCATAATGATACAGACGGTCAGGCCTTCTCCAATCCAGCTGAAATGAGCGACAAAATTGTCGCCGCAACGTTGGAAACTGGAATCGGTTTAACGCTACTGCCAGTTCTATATCAATATGGTGGCTTTGGAGCTATGGAACCCAAGGCTCAGCAAAGACGCTTCACACATAGCCTCGATCATTTTGTTGATCTAGTCGACAAATTGCAGAAACGAGTGCCAGATGTGGCAGGAATGAGTATTGGGGTCGCCCCACATTCTCTACGAGCGGTAGATCCAGAAGCATTGATGGGCTTATTGAACACTATTTCCGCGGATATGCCTTGTCATATTCACATTGCGGAGCAAAATCAGGAAGTTGAAGACTGCGTCAATTGGTCGGACCAAAGGCCAGTCGAGTGGTTAAACAACAATGTTGATTTATCCGACAGATGGTGCCTCGTTCATGCAACACATTTAGTGCCAAATGAAATTGCGGCTATTGCAAATTCAGGAGCTGTTGTTGGTCTTTGCCCAATCACGGAAGCAAATTTAGGTGATGGGCTTTTCCCGGCGAGTGAATTCATGGGGCAGGGCGGCCGAATTGCCCTTGGCTCGGACAGCAACATTTTGATCTCGCTTGCAGAAGAATGCCGCTTACTTGAATACGGACAACGCTTGAACCTTCAATCGAGAAATATACTTGGAAGTAAGAACGCGTCCACAGGCGAACGGATATTTTTAGAAGCTGTGACCGGGGGTCATCAGGCGCTTGGTCGGCCCGGAAAATCCGGACTGGAGGTCGGCGGTCAAGGAAATTTTGCTGTTCTTGATCCTTTGCATCCTTCGATAATTGGTAAGCCAAAGCATACTGTTATCGATAGCTGGCTGTTTGCAGGCGATAATTCAGTGGTAAAAGATGTGGCCATTGATGGCAAGTTGGTGGTAATTGACGGACATCATTCCTCTGAAGAGGTAATAAAAGAACGTTTTGGTAAGGCCATGACTGAACTGGTCGCCAGTTTATAAGAATCCAGCGACGGTGGAGTAGTGAACTCGGTATGAATATCGCGACGCAATTAGACATCAAAAAAACTGACCCGCTCTATATTCAGATTAAGCGGCTTATCGTTGGAAAAATTCAATCCGGTGCCTGGAAAGCCGGAGATAAAATTCCAACAGAGCATGCATTGGTTCGGGATTTGGATGCATCGCGGATGACCATTAATCGGGCTCTAAGAGAATTGACGCAGGATGGTGTACTTGCACGGAGGCAAGGATCCGGAACTTTTGTGGCACCAGCAAAATTGGAAACAGGCCTGCTGGAAATCAAGAATATTGCCGATGAAATTGAATCCCGTGGAAACCAGCATAATTCCGAGATATTGGTGTTGCAAACTGTCGTTGCACCTGACGACATTTCAATTGTAATGAGTGGGACTGCAGGTAATTCCTTCTTTCATTGTGTTCTACTTCATCGTGAAAATGGAGAACCTGTTCAGTTGGAAGACCGTTACGTAAATCCAAAGCAGGTGCCGAATTTTCTTAAGCAGGATTTTGCATCGGAAACACCGAGTGGGTTTCTTATCCGAACTGTCCCCTATAGTCGGGCTGATCACCGTATAAGTGCCGAAATTCCCAGTGCCGATCAAAAAGAATTACTGAATTTGAAAGAAGACGAACCGGTTCTGACACTTGAGCGGCATACCTATGCTGAAGTCGATGTAATCACGACGGTACGCCTCTATCATCCGGGAAGCCGGTTCGCTTTTGGAGGAGCTTTTACCCCTGATCGGCACTAAACATTTGAATCCGGAAATTCATTTTTTCGATTTTCCATAAAGGCTTGTAATGATTCATCAATTCCTGGATCTAAGGCTGGCGCCTGATAGTCGTTTAGCATTTGTTTCCAGGTTTCGTTAGCACGCGTCGCCGTGTCCTTACTGCCGTCACTTTGCCATTGTTCTACGGAATTATTGTCCGCGATCCGAGATCTATAGAAAGCGTCTTCGAAATTAGCTTGTGTATGGGCGCAACCGAGGAAATGTCCGCCAGGGCCGACTTCGCGAACTGCATCCATGGCCTGTCCGTTTTCGCTGACGTCAATCCCTCGTGCCATCACTTCCATCATGGCACATTGGTCGATATCCATAACAAATTTTTCGTAAGATGAACATAACCCACCTTCCAACCATCCGGCGGAATGCAGTGCAAAATTGACACCTGACATCAAGGTCATAAGAAGTGTTTGCGCGCTTTCATATGCTGCTTGTGCATCGGGTAGCTTCGAGGCTGTAAACGATCCGCCGGACCGGAAGGGCAAATTAAGGCGGCGCGAAAGCTGCGCAGCACCATTTAAGACCAATGAACTTTCAGGGGTCCCAAACGTTGGTGCGCCAGATTGCATTGAGATAGAGCTTACGAAGGTGCCAAATATAACAGGTGTGCCTGGTTTGATGACTTGCGTTAGCGCCGTTCCAGCAAGGGCCTCAGCCAACAGCTGTGATAGGGTTCCAGCCGGTGAGACAGGGCTCATGGCGCCAGACAGGATAAATGGTGAGACAACACATGCCTGATTATTCGCGGCATAAGTTCGCAAAGCGCCCAGCATCGTCGCGTCGAAAGTCATAGGCGAATTCGCGTTAATCAAGTTCAACATGACGCAATTGTTTTGAACAAAATCTTCCCCAAAAACCAAGGACGCCATATCTACACTGTCTTGCGCACGTTCGGGCGCTGTGACAGAACCCATAAACGGTTTGTCCGAATATTTAATATGGCTATATACCATGTCAAAATGCCGTTTATTGACGGGCAAATCTACGGGCTCGCAAACTGTTCCGCCGGAATGATGCATGGCTGGCGCCATGTAAGCGAGTTTCACAAAGTTTTCGAAATCTTCGATGGTGCCATACCGCCGCCCTTTGTCCATATCGTGTACAAACGGAGGGCCATAGACGGGAGCGAAAACAGTATTGTTCCCGCCAATTTGAACATTGTTGGCTGTGTTTCGGGCGAATTGTGTAAATTCTGAAGGAGCTGTTTTCAAGAGTTCTCGGCACAACCCCTTCGGAAAATGAACGCGTTCTCCTTGCACGTCAGCACCTGCGTCTTTCCATAATTGCAAGGATTCAGGGTCGTCGCGAAAATCGATGCCGATTTCTTCAAGAATAATATCCGCGTTGGCTTCGATAATTTCTAAAGCTTCGTCGCTGGTTAAATTCGAGACCGGAATATTTCTCTTTATATAGGGAATAGATTTCCCTGCTTTGTTTTGTCGTGCTTCTTTCCTCGCTTCGCGACCACGGCGGGCTCCACGGGTTCTCGGTTCACTCATTATTTATCTCCAGCGTTCATGAGATAACAGATAAAAAACTGTCTTCGTTGTTATTAAAAACAATTCTCAATCGACGACTAGCGCAATGGCGTCTTTTTACGCTGTTTGTCTGACGATTATAGAACATTTCCGTCAGGAAGCTGTTTGCGAGATTTTACATGGCGGGAAAGGAACAGCGAGCGTCGCCGCGTCGTTAGCAGGAACCACAAGCAATCGTCACGGTATTTTCAGAAATAACGAAGCAGAACAATTGGCGTTTATGCGCGCTCAAGGGACAAAACAATGAAATCACATGCACGGGTCGTTGTCATTGGCGGAGGCGTCGTTGGCGTCAGTACACTTTACCATCTGACAAAAAAAGGGTGGAGCGACGTTGTTCTTTTGGAACGTACGGAGCTTACTGCCGGATCTACGTGGCATGCTGCCGGCTTGTTACCATTGTTCAATATGAGCTACGCTGTCGGCAAAATTCACAAATACAGTGTCGACTTATATAAACGACTGGAAGCAGAGACCGGTCAAAATGTTAGTTTTCATGTGACAGGTAATCTGCGCCTTGCGACAAATAAAGAACGCATGGACGAGTATATGAAATATTGCGGTACCGCGAATACTATTGGCGTACCCTATGAAATTATCACTCCGCAGCAAGTAAAAGAACTCTGGCCGTTAAGCGATACAGACGGACTAGTGGGCGCTCTGTATCATCCGGACGACGGACATATTGCACCTGTCGATGTAACCAATGCTATGGCAATTGGGGCCCGAAATCGCGGCGCGGAAATCTATCGTCAAACTGAAGTACTTTCCATAGAGCAACAACGAAATGGTGAGTGGCTGATTAAAACCAACAAAGGTGATATTACGGCGGAGCATGTCGTGAGCTGCACAGGAAATTACGCCCGCCAGACTTTATCCATGGTTGGGCTCGATATTCCGGTCATCCCGGTCGAGCACCAATATATCGTCACGGACGAAGTCCCGGAACTAGTCGAGCGAAAAAAACAGGGCCTTCCGGAAATGGCGGTTCTACGGGAAAGCGATGCTTCGTACTATCTTCGCGAAGAGCGCCAGGGATATATTCTAGGCCCATATGAAAAAGGAGCGCCGGCCTGTTTCGTTGACGGTGTGCCCGAAACCTTTGGTCAGGATCTGTTTCCGGGGGATTTGGAGCGCCTGATGCCCCATGTTGAGGCTGCCATTGCCCGCGTGCCAACATTTGCTGATGCAGGGATCAAAGACATCGTCAATGGTCCGATTGCTTATACGCCAGACGGAAGCCCAATGATTGGCCCGGCTTGGGGGTTAAAGAATTTCTGGTTGAACGAAGGCCATAGTTTTGGTGTTACGGCGGCAGGTGGTTCTGGATGGCAACTTGCCGAATGGATAACCGAGGGCCAGCCCGGCATTGACATGATGGATGTTGATCCACGACGATTTGGGACTTATGCCACCAAACCCTATACGAAAATAAAGAACGAAGAATGTTATGAGCATGTTTTCGTCATCCATTATCCGGATGAAGAACGTGGCGCCGGACGTCCATTAAAGATGAGTCCATGTCATGATCGCATGGCAGCACGCGGAGCGGTCTTTGGTCAACGTTATGGATGGGAACGCCCCAACTGGTTTGCACCAGAAGGTGTGGAACGCAAAGACGTGTGGAGTTTCCGGCGGTCAAACTATTTCGAACATGTTGGAAATGAAGTCAAGAATATGCGTGAAAACGCTGGCCTCATTGATATTACTAGCTTTTCTAAATTCCAAGTAAGTGGGCCGGGTTCAGAAGCTTATCTCGATCCACTTGTTTGTCGGAAATTACCGAAGGGAATTGGTCGTATTAATCTAAGCCATGCCCTGAATAAAAGCGGGGGAATCCGGTCTGAATTTACGATCATGCGAGATGGACCAGAGGAGTTTTATCTGGTCAGTTCCGGCGCAGCGGAACGATTTGACCATGACTATCTCTTAAAGAATTTGCCGGACGATGGTTCTGTCCGTTTGGACAATGTGACCACAGCACATGGCGTATTGGTTTTGGCCGGGCCACGAGCACGCGATATTTTATCGAAAATAACAGATGCCGATTTGTCTAATGACGGTTTTAAATGGTTGACCGGTCAACATATTACAGTTGGTTTAGCGCCGTGCCGTGCATTACGGGTTAATTTTGTCGGGGACTTGGGTTGGGAACTGCATCACCCAATCGAATATCAAAATCATATCTATGACGCAATCGTCGAGGCTGGAGAAGAGTTTGGATTGTCAATGTGCGGAATGCGCGCAATGGACAGCTTGCGGATGGAGAAAAATTACCGCATGTGGGGCCAGGATTTGACCAGCGAGTATACGGTTTTTGAGGCCGGTCTCGAAAAATTTGTTCATTTGGACAAGGGGGATTTCGTCGGTCGCGATGCTTTGATTGCACAGAAGGAAGCCGGTGTCCCGCAGTCTTTTGTTTGTCTTGAAGTATTAGGGATCAAAGATGCGGATCCAATGGGTAACGAACCGTTATACGATCTTGATGGCAAAATAGTGGGTCGCGCGACTGCAGGAGCATATGGTCATTGGGTCGGAAAAAGCTTGGCACAGGGCTATATAACGGCGGGACTGGAAGCAATAGGCACCCAACTTAAGATCGAAATTCTCGGGGAAAGATACAACGCAATCGTGATTGAGGAATCAATTTTCGACCCTGAAAATAGCCGTCTTAGATCCTGATATTGCATAGAAAACGCAGATTTAGGAAGGCCGTGTCGCTGAAAAATTATTCAATGTCTGAGGCAGGATAGTTTTTACGGGCGTGTTGCCTGAATATTTTTAGATGAAAACAGTAATTTGACCAACTCTGTGGAGCCTTGATATGGACGAAGACGAAATTGACCTCTCTACGTTAGATGATTCTGAACTTGTTGAGCAGATGCATGATGATCTCTATGACGGTTTGGCCGACGAGGTATGTGAAGGTGTTAACATTCTTCTGGGGCGTGGTTGGGTGCCTTATAAGGTTCTGACGGAAGCTCTGGTTGAAGGCATGCGGATTGTTGGCATCGATTTTCGCGATGGTATTTTGTTTGTTCCAGAAGTCTTGCTTTCCGCAAACTCGATGAAATCAGGCATGACTATCCTGAAGCCCTTACTCGCTGAAACGGGAGCGCCAAAAGCCGGTAAAATGGTGATTGGGACCGTAAAGGGCGATATTCACGATATCGGTAAAAACCTTGTGATCATGATGATGGAAGGGGCTGGCTTTGAAGTGATCGATTTAGGGATAAACAATCCCGTCGAAAACTATATAGCAGCCTTGGAAGAGCACGAGCCAGATATCATTGGCATGTCCGCACTTCTTACAACCACCATGCCGTATATGAAAGTCGTCATCGATACTATGAAGGAAAAGGGTATCCGCGATGATTTCATCGTCATGGTTGGCGGAGCTCCGCTCAATGAAGAGTTCGCTGATAGCGTTGGTGCCGATGCATATGGACGAGACGCGGCGATGACCGTTGAAATTGCCCAACGGATGGTCGCCGAACGCCGAGCTGCCTGACTAAACGCTCAGGGAAGGATTGTGAAATGGAGCATTCTCACCCAAAAACCCTGCTGATCGCTTGTGGTGCACTGGCGGATGAAACATTGGCGGTTATTGACGAAAAGAAATGGCGACATTTAGAGATAACGTGTTTGCCAGCAAAACTTCATAATTCTCCAACGCTAATACCTGACGCGATGAGGCAAAAGATTAGAGATAACAAAGCGGACTTTGATCAAATTTTGGCACTTTATGGCGATTGTGGAACGGGTGGTTTGCTGGATAACGTTTTGCGTGAAGAAGGTGTGGAGCGGATACCAGGGGCACATTGCTACGAATTTTTTGCAGGCGCAGATGTTTTTAAACACTACGCTGATGCAGAACCAGGCACATTTTATTTAACAGATTATCTCGCGCGGCATTTCGATCGCCTCATCATAAAAGACCTTGGAATAGAAAGACATCCTGAATTACTTCCCATGTATTTCGGTAATTACAAGAAAGTTCTGTTTCTTTCCCAGACAAAGAATGCGGAACTACAGGCGAAAGCAAAAGCAGCAGCTGAGCGGCTTTCATTAGAATATGAGTACCGCTTTACGGGCCTAACAGGGCTTGAAAACTTTCTCAATAAAAAGGTGGGATAAAATATAGTGGCGCAACTTAGTATTTTATACTGGCGGGATATACCGTCGCAAGTCGTCGTGAAACAAGGTCGTAAAAATGCCAAGGTACTGCTCTCAGAGCGGTTCCAGGTCGCTATCGATATGGCGGCCATGCGTGACGGATCCCATGAAACAGATGCATATCTTGAAGGTTGGCGAAAGGTGACCGCGGAACAGGTTGATGGCGACATGCAGGAAGCAGCGGACACAGCCGCAGCTAAGATTGAAGCCGACTATGACAAAGATGTCGTGAAACGGTTGGTGGCTAATGGAGGGCGTGAATCCGATGCCTAAAACAGCTTATCAGCCTTCACATGCAAGTCCTGTTGTTCGCTCCCGCGCTCTTTTTACCATCAGGCTTTGGTCGGTTAGGCATTCACGGGGCTTGGAGATCATATATAAGCTTCTCGCGAAAACATTCCTAAAATTGCACCCCTTTTGGTCATGGGTTGGCTATCAAAGAGCGGAAAAGCCTGTTGTATTTATTGAGAAAGCAGTGAAGGGATTACTGTTCGATTGTCGGATGTGCGGACAATGTGTTCTCAGCGATACAGGAATGTCCTGCCCGATGAATTGCCCTAAATCGCTGCGCAATGGTCCTTGCGGCGGTGTTCGTGCCAATGGAAATTGCGAAGTGGAGCCGGATATGCCTTGCGTCTGGGTTGAAGCGTGGAAGGGCAGTCAGAATATGCAAAATGGCAATCAAATATTGAAAGTTCAGGAGCCGGTCAATCATTCCTATCGCGGATCATCTTCCTGGCTGCGAGTTACGGCGGAAGACGCGGCCCGGATAGAAAAAGAGAAAATGCCTACCGTAGCGACAGGTGATCTGCATTGACCCAAAACCATTACGGAGATACGGGAGAACCGCTACCCGCGTTGCCAGGCCATTCTTCGCATGGTCGACTGGAGAGAATATTGCGCGCCGGAGAATTTGCGGTGACTGCAGAACTTAATCCGCCGGACAGCGCAGACCCAAATGAAGTGTTTGAGCGCGGTGCTATTTTTGATGGATGGGTCGATGGGATCAATGCCACAGATGGTTCCGGCGCTAACTGTCACATGTCGTCGGTGAGTATATGTGCTTTGCTTACGCGTGTGGGGTATTCTCCCATAATGCAAATATCCTGTCGCGACCATAATCGTATTGCTATTCAGGGAAATGTTCTTGGCGCGGCGGCAATGGGTGTGAATAACATACTGTGTTTGACAGGCGATGGTGTTCAAGCGGGGGACCAACCCGGCGCTAAACCTGTCTTCGACCTTGATTGTATGTCATTGCTCCGAACAATAAAACAGATGCGGGATGAAGGTAAATTCCTATCTGGGCGCAAAATCACAGCGCCACCGCAAGTTTTTTTAGGGGCTGCCATCAATCCATTTGCGCCTCCTTATGAATTCCGGGCACTTCGTTTGGCCAAAAAAATCGAAGCTGGAGCACAATTCGTACAGTCTCAATATTGTTTCGATATACCAATGCTTGAACGATATATGGAGCAAGTCCGGGACCAAGGGCTAGATGAAAAGTGCTTTATACTAATTGGTGTCGGCCCTTTGGCTTCAGCAAAAGCCGCGAAATGGATCCGTTCCAATGTTCCTGGCATACATATTCCGGATAGTGTCATTGAACGCCTGGAAGGCGCCGAAAATCAAAAACTCGAGGGAAAAAATATCTGTATCGAAATGCTTCAGCAAGTGCATGAAATGAAAGGTGTTTCCGGCGCCCATGTGATGGCATATCGACAGGAGGAGCTGGTCGCTGATATTGTTTACGAAGCTGGTGTCCTAAAGGGACGCAAGCCGTGGACAAGGGAAGTCAATCCGGATTTTGAGGCTGTTTCAGATGCGGTGGAAACAGTGAAAGAACAATTAGATAAGTCAATTGATCCCCAAGAAGCGGTTGCTGCCGCTTCTGAGGAAGTCTAAGTCGGTAATGGGAAAGATTTTGGTCAACTTAAGCCTTTAATGGAACAAATGAAACACCGGGTGTTGCCCCTTTATATCAAGGCTAATATGTATGACTGACACTATCATTTCCTCAGCTACCAAAGAAGTTGTCATCGGCTTCGACCGTCCTTTTGTCATTATCGGCGAGAGGATAAATCCAACTGGACGAAAACTTCTAGCGGCGGAAATGAAAATCGGTGATTACAGTCGGGTCGAATCTGATGCATTGGCCCAAATCGCTGCTGGCGCCCAAATGTTGGACGTTAATGCAGGTATTCCGCTTGCCGACGAACCTCGTATACTTGCAGAAGCTATCCAGCTCGTTCAAAGCCTCACAGATGCACCACTGTCAATCGACAGCTCAATTGTCGAAGCCTTGGAATCAGGTCTGGCCGTATACAAAGGAAAAGCGCTGGTTAATTCGGTAACGGGTGAAGAAGATCGACTTGAGACAGTATTGCCGTTGGTCAAGAAACATGGTGCCGCAGTAGTTGCAATTTCAAATGACGAAACCGGAATATCTGAAGATCCGGATGTCCGCTTTGCCGTTGCGAAGAAAATTGTTGAACGGGCTCAGGATTACGGTATTTCGCCCGCAGATGTGGTTGTAGATCCGTTAGTAATGCCGGTCGGTGCTATTAATGATGCAGGCCGTCAGGTATTGACCCTTATTCACAGGCTTCGTACGGAACTTAAAGTCAATACCACTTGCGGCGCGTCGAATTTCAGTTTCGGACTTCCTAACCGCCATGGCATGAACGCAGCGTTTTTATCGATGGCAATTGGGGCCGGGATGACCTCCGCCATCACAAACCCTTTGCATGAGCCAGAAATGGCAGCGGTAAAAGGTGCCAATGTCGTTATGGGTCATGACCCCAATTGTGTTAACTGGATCAAGACGTTCCGTGAACCTGCAGCAGAAGGCAGTGAAGAAATGGGCCGCAGAGGTACTCGACGGCGGAGGCGTAATGCCTAATCACCTGATTGAACAGGAAAAATTACATCTCATTGTTTTTACACCCTCCGGTAAACGCGGGCGATTTCCCGAAGGAACTCCGGTTCTAGAGGCTGCCCGTATTTTGGGTGTTGACATTGATAGTGTGTGCGGCGGACGGGGAATCTGTGGCAGATGTCAAGTAAATCTGACTGCCGGAGAATTTGCAAAACATGGAGTTGTCAGCCGCGAGAATTCACTTTCTCCTTTTGCTGTAGGCGAAGAAAAATTTAGAGAGCGCCGAGGCTTGCCAGAAGGGCGACGATTAAGTTGCCATGCACAATTGATGGGCGATGTAATAATCGACGTTCCCGCCTCCAGCCAAGTCCATCGGCAAGTCATCGTTAAGAAGGCAGATGATCGCAAAATTGAGATGGATCCGGCGATCCGATTGCATTTTGTACAGGTCCAAGAACCGGATATGCATAATCCGTCAGGTGACTTTGAACGGCTTGAGCTGGCACTCAATCAGCAATGGGGCTTAACTGAGCTCGAATGCGACTTGAGAACTTTGCAAGTGCTCCAAAAAACCCTTCGTTCGGGTAATTGGAACGTAACGGTCGCTGTCCACCGAAATAAACGCATTAGCAAAATTTGGCCCGGCTTTCATAATTTGGCTTATGGGCTGGCCGTGGACGTGGGATCTACTACCATTGCAATGCATTTGTGCGATCTTTCTAGCGGTGAGGTCGTCGCCTCGTCCGGAATGATGAACCCGCAAATCCGATATGGTGAAGACCTCATGAGCCGGGTCTCTTATATAATGATGAATCCTGGCGGTGATAAACTGCTAACGGATTCTGTTCGCGGAGGCATAAATGAGCTTATCGCTGAAGTAACAAAACTAGCTGATATTGATCCAGCCGATATTTTGAATGCTGTCTTCGTTGGTAACCCGATTATGCATCATCTTTTGGTGGGTATAGATCCAACGGAACTTGGCGGCGCTCCCTTTGCCTTAACGACGAACAGCAGTTTGACGCTTTGGGCTAGCGAAATTGGGCTTACCTCAAATCCTGACGGTCGGGTATATTTTTTACCGTGCATTGCTGGTCATGTCGGCGCAGATACCGCAGCCGTTATTCTTTCAGAAGCGCCGCATTTACAACGGCAAGTAACCCTTATTGTTGATGTCGGGACGAACGCAGAAATTGTGCTTGGGAATAGTGATCGATTATTGGCCGCTTCTTCGCCTACCGGTCCGGCATTTGAAGGCGCTCAGATATCATGTGGCCAACGGGCCGCGGCTGGTGCCATAGAGCGGGTTCGAATTGATCCCGAAACGTTGGAGCCGAGATTTAAAGTAATCGGTAGCGATTTATGGTCCAATGAAGAAGGATTTGACGAGGAAACCGCGAAGTCCGGCATAACGGGGATTTGCGGTTCAGGTATAATCGAAGTCATCGCCGAAATGTATCTGAGTGGCATTTTGAGTGTCGATGGGGTCATCGATGGATCCTTGGCTAGTAAAAGCCCACGTATTGTTGCTGATGGCCGCACTTTTTCATATGTAATTCGCGATGGCGAGAGTGAGCTGAAAATTTATCAAACGGATGTTCGTGCAATACAATTGGCGAAAGCGGCATTGTACGCAGGTGCGAAATTGCTAATGGATAAATTCGGTGTTGAAACCGTTGAAAGGATTCTACTTACCGGGGCTTTTGGCAGCCATATTGATACAAAATACGCGATGGTTCTAGGTATGATCCCTGATTGTGATTTGAAAAATGTACATGGTGTTGGTAACGCCGCCGGAGTGGGCGCGCGTATCGCGTTGCTAAATAACCAATCACGAACTGACATTGAAAACGTCGTTAAAACCGTAGAAAAAATCGAAACTGCGGTTGAACCTAAATTCCAAGAATATTTTGTCGATGCAATGGCGATTCCTCACAAAAACGCATCCTATCCAAATTTGACAAAGACAGTAAAATTTCCAGATCCGAAGGTTAATTCAGCGGACGAACTTTCCGCTTCAGGGGGTCGCCGCCGCCGCCGCCGCCCCAAGTAAATTTAATGCCGAATACGACGTTCTTCACTTGGTGTCCGTCCGAAATGCTCCCGATGGCATTTAGAAAAATGCGAAGCGGAAACGAAACCACAGGCAAGTGCCACTTCGATGATGGGTAGACTGGTTTGGGTGAGGAGATAGCGGGCTCGATCAAGCCGTAATCCCAGATAATAACGGGTTGGTGAATGTTCCAAATATTTTTGAAATAACCGTTCCAGTTGGCGGGTTGATAAGCCGACCTCTGTCGCGAGATCGCTGCAACTTAACGGTTCTTCGAGATTGTCTTCCATGCAGGCGATAGCACCCAGAAGTTTTGGGTGCGATATGCCTAACCGCGCCCGTAATTCCATGCGTTGACGTTCTGAACTTTCCCGAATCCGATGATATATTAATTGATCTGCAATGGATAAGGACAATTCGTGATTCACATGATTGGAAACAAGGCTCAGCATCATATCCAAAGACGCCGTGCCGCCCGCGCATGTATAGCGATTTCGATCAATTTCAAAGAGCTCTGACGTGATGTCCAGTTCCGGAAACTCTTCGCGAAATCCGGAAAGATTTTCCCAATGTATGGTGCAGCGATGGTCATTTAATAGACCAGCTTTTGCTAAAACATATGTTGCTGTACAAATAGCACCTAGTTCAGAACCATGCGACGCCATCCGACGAAGTGCCGAAATAAGTTGTGGACTCGTATGATTTCGGATGTTTATGCCACTACATGTGAAGACAATGGGTAGGGCGGGCATATCGGATATTTTACCTTGCACCGAGAATTCGATACCGGCGCTGCTTATGGCTGGATTGCCGTCGACGGAATAGCACTCCCAACTATATATTTTTTCATCTGAAAGCTGGTTTGCAAGCCGCAGGGTGTCAACAGCTGAAATAAAGGCAATAGCTGAAAACTCCGGAACGAGGCAGAAGCCGATTCTGAATTTTGCTGGTGTGGCGGCAGAAGGTGTTTCCAAATATATTAGGTCCAAAAAATGAATTAGTGACTATCTTCATCGAACGCTACTTTAGAACGAGAAAAAAACAAACAAAATCTTACATGGTGATCAAAAAAAGAGCAGCTGTTAGAAAGCTGCTCTTTTCAGGAAGGTACTTAGTATCAGATTAGAAAAGACCTATAATTTCGCCTTCGTCATTAATGTCAATTGAATTGGCTGCAGGAATACGGGGAAGACCAGGCATGGTCATAATGTCACCGCAAACGGCGACAACAAACTCCGCGCCACCTGCAACCCGAATTTCTCGGATGGGAACGACATGGTTGCTTGGAGCGCCTTTTAGGTTCGGATCGGTGGAAAAGCTGTATTGAGTTTTTGCAATACATACCGGGTAATGACCAAATCCACCTTCTTGCAGTTCTTGAAACTGATTTCGTACCTTTTGATCTGCAATAATACCTTGCGCGCCATAGAGCGTTTGCGCGACTGTGCGAACTTTATCCCATAAGGGCAGCGCATCATTATATAATGGTGCATAGTTACTGCCGTTTTTATCAATGATCGACGCGACTGCCTGAGCTAGATCTTCTGCTCCGGCACCGCCATTTCCCCAATGATCAGATTCGATCGCATCGACGCCAAGCTCTGCGCATATTTGCCGTACTTGATTGACTTCATCTTCAGTATCAGCAGAAAACTTGTTGATGGCCACAATAACGGGTAAACCAAACTTCTTGAGGTTTTCAACATGACGCGCGAGGTTTTCTCCGCCCTCGGCAACAGCCTTAACATCTTCAGCACCGAGGTCTGCTTTAGCAACGCCTCCGTGCATTTTCAACGCTCTGATGGTGGCCACAACAACGGCGACTTCGGGTTTTAAGCCTGCTTTACGGCATTTAATATCGAGAAACTTTTCAGCGCCCAGATCAGCTCCAAAGCCGGCTTCCGTGACGACATAATCGGCGAGTTTCAAGGCTGTTTTTGTGGCGAGAACGGAATTGCATCCATGAGCAATATTTGCAAACGGTCCGCCATGAATGAATGCTGGGTTGTTTTCCAAGGTTTGAACGAGATTTGGTTGGAAAGCATCTTTCAATAAAACGGTCATAGCGCCGTGTGCATTGATGTCTTTAGCATACACCGGAGTTTTCTCGCGAGTATAACCTACGATAATATTGCCCAAGCGTCGCTTAAGGTCATCGATGTCTATGGCGAGGCAGAAAATAGCCATTACCTCTGAGGCAACCGTAATATCAAAATGGTCTTCCCGGGGAAATCCGTCAGATATACCCCCAAGACTATTGACGATATTTCGAAGGGCACGGTCGTTCATATCAACAACCCGCCTCCAGATTATCCGTCTTTCATCCAAGCCAAGCTGGTTACCCCAATAAATATGATTGTCGACCATGGCAGCAAGCAGATTATTGGCAACGCCGATCGCATGAAAATCACCAGTGAAGTGAAGATTAATATCCGTCATGGGGACGACCTGCGCATATCCTCCGCCTGCTGCACCCCCTTTCATTCCGAAACAAGGGCCGAGTGATGGTTCGCGTAGACAGATCATCGTCTTCTTGCCAATGCGATTAAGCGCATCGCCAAGACCCACAGTCGTCGTGGTTTTTCCTTCGCCAGCCGGAGTTGGTGTCATCGCGGTGACGAGGATCAATTTGCCGTCTGGTTTATCAGCAAGTGTCTTGATGTAATCCAACGAGAGTTTGGCTTTATAATGTCCGTAGGGTTCCAAATTGTCGGAATGAATGCCAAGACTATTTTCAGCGACTTCGGCAATTCTTTTCATCGTGGCAGCTTGCGCGATATCTATATCACTTTTCGGGTTAGCATGTTGATCGGTCATTGCAATATGTCTCTCTGTTAGTGGCGCGGGATTAAATACCAGATCTTCGAAGATTAAGGGCGCAAGTTTGGATGTGCCAAACGCTCTACGGTTTTCACAGTGACGACATGCGTTTTAACCAGCTATTCATGATGCGACATAATTTTCTTCCCAAGCGGTCTAGCTTCGTTGCAAGGCTGTATTTTATTGATCGATTAAATCAGTGATGATTGAGGGCGGGGAGAATGTCGGTTACATCGCAGTAAATGACTATTTCGGACATCTTTCCTTAGTGTTAAGATGTCAAAATCAGCGACAGTCAATGTCGCCTGCGCGACTACTTCAACTCGGGACGGAATAAGGACAATTCCAGGTGAAATATTCCATTTTTTCCATTGCACGAAATGCTTTAACACATCACAAAAATTGGCCGGAACAATGGCGTAGTCCCGAGCCGAAAACGGATTATGATGTGATTATAATTGGCGGTGGGGGCCATGGATTGGCAACAGCTTACTATCTTGCAAAAGAACACGGTATTACCAATGTTGCTGTTTTGGAAAAAGGCTGGCTTGGTGGTGGTAATACCGCGCGTAATACAACGATCGTCCGTTCTAACTATTTATGGGATGAAAGCGCTGCAATTTACGAAAAATCTCTGCAACTTTGGGAAGGCCTTTCTCAGGACATAAATTATAATGTCATGTTGAGTCAACGCGGTGTTCTCAATCTCGCCCACAACCTTGGAGATGTTCGAGAAGGTGTTCGCCGTGTAAATGCTAATCGCCTCAATGGCGTTGATGCGGAGTGGCTTGATGCGGAGGGGGTCAAAGATTTTTGTCCAATTATTAATATTTCGAAAGAGGCCCGCCATCCTGTCTTGGGGGCCACGCTGCAACGTCGAGGCGGGGTCGCGCGCCATGATAGTGTTGCCTGGGGCTACGCTAGGGCCGCAGATGCTCGTGGTGTCGATATAATTCAAAATTGCGAAGTAACGGGCATAACGCGAGAAGGCGGCAAGGTCGTTGGCGTAGAAACCAGCCGCGGATATATTGGCGCGAAGAAAGTTGCGGTTGTCGCAGCAGGCCATAGTTCTGTCGTGGCGAATATGGCGGGGTTGCGCCTTCCTGTTGAAAGCCATCCTTTGCAGGCGTTGGTCTCTGAGCCTATAAAACCTGTTATCGACTGTGTTGTTATGTCCGGGGCGGTTCATGTCTATGTAAGTCAATCCGATAAAGGAGAATTGGTAATGGGCGCCGGTGTGGATAGTTTTAATTCCTACGGTCAGCGTGGCAGTTTCCACGTAATTGAACACCAACTGGGTGCCTGTCTCGAACTATTCCCAATTTTCAGCCGTGTGCGCATGATGCGGACATGGGGCGGCATCGTCGATGTATGTCCTGATGCGTCTCCAATTATTTCCAAGACACCTATCGATGGGTTGTATTTTAATTGCGGGTGGGGCACGGGCGGCTTTAAAGCAACACCAGGCTCCGGATGGGCGTTTGCTCATACTGTCGCAAAGGATGAGCCCCATAAACTCAATGCACCTTTTACTCTCAACCGGTTTGAAACAGGTGCACTAATCGATGAACACGGCGCCGCCGCTGTTGCACATTAAAGGGACGAAATAATGTTGAATATAGATTGCCCCTGGTGCGGTAAACGGCATGAAACGGAGTTTCAGTACGGCGGGGAAGCTCATATCGTGCGCCCGGAAAACCCTGACGCATTGTCGGATAGAGATTGGGCAGAATTTCTGTTCATGCGTAAGAATACCAAAGGTTTGTTTCAAGAAAGATGGTGCCACAGCAATGGATGTCGCCGTTGGTTCAATGTGCTGCGCAATACAGTTAGCCATGAAATTTTGGCTGTTTATAAAATGGGTGATACACCTCCCGATTTACCAGCAAAAGCGGACAAAAGCTCATGAGTTGGCTGAATAGAACCAATGAAGGCGGCCGCATTGACCGGCAAAAGCCCATCCAATTTACTTTCAATGGTGAAAGCTATTCAGGTTTCGAGGGAGATACTTTAGCATCGGCGTTACTGGCGAATGGTGTCCATCTCGTTGGCAGAAGCTTTAAATATCATCGGCCGCGAGGAATTGTAGCCGCGGGATCCGAAGAGCCAAACTCTATGGTGCAGTTGGGGACGGGCGCTACGACAGAACCGAATATCAGAGCAACTCAAATATCATTGTATGAGGGACTTGATGCCAGCAGTGTTAATGTCTGGCCTTCTGTTGATTTTGATGTCAGCGCTGTAAATGGAGTGTTTGCCAAAATCTTTACGGCCGGATTTTATAATAAGACGTTCATGTGGCCACGATCTTTCTGGATGAAATTATATGAACCCGTAATTCGTCGTGCGGCAGGTTGGGGCAAAGCCCCAACGGAGAAAGATCCTGATATTTACGATCATATGCATTGCCATGCGGATGTATTGATTGTCGGCGCAGGCCCGGCGGGCCTCAGCGCGGCATTGGAAGCCGGGCGCGCGGGTGCGCGGGTTGTTCTTGTCGATGAGCAAAGTGAGGTAGGTGGTAGTCTTCTTGGTTTGAAGAGGACGATTAATGGCGAGGAAGCTATAAAGTGGATACAGGCTATTCGGGACGAATTGACGGCGATGCCGGAAGTGACAATCCTGACCAGATCTACTGCTTTCGGCTATTATGATCAAAATTACCTATGTATTCTGCAACAGAAAACAGATCATCTTCCGACGAAAGATCGCATAGGCAAAGTGCGCCAGCGTGTCTGGCATGTTCGAGCAACTGAGGTAGTTCTTGCAACTGGATGTCATGAACGGCCTTTGGTCTTTGCTGATAATGATCGACCCGGTATTATGCTCGCCGGTGCCGTACAGACATACGCTAATCGATATGGTGTGTTGGCTGGAAAAAATATCGCCTTTTTTTGCAATAACGATAGCGCTTATGAGGCGGCATTGGACCTCAAGGCCGCAGGCGCAAAAATAGCAGCAATAATTGATTGCCGGACAGAAGTCGATACCGCGCTTAAAAAACTAGCGGAAGACGCTGGCATCAAGATTTTAGAGGGGTATGCCATAACGGCGACAAAAGGTGGCAAGCGGGTCACGAAAGTCGAGGTCAGACCTATCCAAAAAGGCGCAAAGGTTTACACGTCTTCCCCGACAATGATTGACTGTGATTTGATCGCGATGTCTGGTGGATGGAGCCCAGTGGTTCATTTGTTCAGTCAATCTCAGGGTAAACTTGAATATTTGGAAGAAAAAGCCTGCTTCGTTCCAGGGCAAGCCGTTCAGCAGCAAATGTTCGCCGGTGCCGTTACCGGGAGTTTTTCTTTGCGGGATTGTTTGGATGAGGGGCAGATTTCGGGCCGAAAAGCGGCAAGTAACACCGGCTTCGAGCTGAAAGCCAGTGCTGCCGCGTCGGTCACCGACGAGCCGGAGATCGGAGAAATCGAACCGTTTTGGATTGTTCCGAGTTATCGGCCTGTCGGCGAGGGAATGGTCAAGCATTTTGTTGATTTGCAAAATGACTCAACAGCAGCTGACATAGAATTGGCGACACGTGAAGGCTTTGAATCCATTGAGCATATAAAAAGATATACGCTTACTGGATTTGGAACAGATCAAGGAAAAACTTCTAATATAAATGCTTTAGCTATTCTTTCTGGCATTTTGGATAAACCGATCCCAAAGGTTGGAACAACAACGTTTCGGCCGCCATATACACCCGTCTCGTATGGAGCCCTGGCTGGGCGTAATTTGGGAGCTTGGTCAGATCCTGTTCGGGTTACCAGTATTCATGATTGGCATGTGGATAATGGGGCGGAATTCGAAAATGTCGGTCAATGGAAGCGACCTTGGTATTATCCCAAGCAGGGTGAGGACATGCAAGCGGCATTGAACAGAGAATGCTTAGCAGTGCGGAACTCTGTAGGTGTTCTGGATGCATCGACGCTGGGTAAAATTGATGTGCGGGGACCCGATGCCGCCGAGTTTTTGAACCGTATTTATACCAACGCCTGGCTAAAGCTCGGGATAGGTAAAGTTCGCTATGGCTTGATGTGTCATGAAGACGGAATGGTTTTTGATGATGGTACAACGGGACGTCTTGCAGATGATCGGTTTTTGATGACCACGACGTCCGGCAATGCCGCAATTGTGCTGGATTGGCTAGAAGAATATTTACAAACTGAATGGCCAGATTTGGACGTTTACTGCACATCAGTTACAGAGCAATGGGCGACGGTGTCAATTGCCGGTCCAAAAGCACGTGACTTATTGGCAAAAATTGCTCCTGATATGGATCTTTCTAACGACGCATTTCCCTATATGTCTTTTCAAGAAGGAGAGGTCGCGGGAATTAGTGCTCGAATTTTCCGTATTAGTTTCACCGGTGAATTATCGTATGAAATCAATGTTCCGTGGTATTTTGGTAAAGCAGTATGGGAACAAGTGATGGAGGCCGGCGAAGAGTTTGGGATTACGCCCTATGGAACGGAAAGTATGCATATTCTTCGCGCTGAAAAAGGTTTTATCATCGTGGGCCAGGAAACGGACGGGACAACAACGCCGCAAGATTTGGGAATGGATTGGATTGTTTCTAAGAAAAAACCTGATTTCATTGGCAAAAGATCATTTGCCCGACCGGATACAATTCGCTCCGACCGAAAGCAGTTAGTTGGGTTGTTAACAGAAAACCCATCTGAAGTTCTTCCAGAGGGCGCACAGCTGGTTTTCGAGTCTAACGCTGCCATCCCGATGCCAATGGTTGGTCATGTTACGTCGAGTTATTATAGCGCAAAATTAGGGAGATCGATTGCTTTGGCAGTTGTGAAGGGGGGGCAAAACCGTCATGGCGATACAATATATGCTCCCTTGAAGAGTGGGACTTTAACCGCTGAAATTGTTGATCCGGTTTTTTATGATAAAGCGGGGGAGAGACTGAATGGTTAAGCTGGAAAACAGGATGTCACCTGCAAGTAATCTGAAGGAAGATTTTCCGACCTGTCTACGGGAATTGACCTTCCGCGGGCAACTTAACCTGCGCGGAAACCCAGAAAACAAGAATTTTTTGACATCGACAAAATCTGTTTTGGGATTGGATTTGCCTTTGACTCCGAATACGGTCTCCACCGGATCTGGTATTAAGGCGCTTTGGCTGTCGCCCGATGAATGGCTTGTCGTGGCCGAAGATCAAAAACAGAATGATCTTGTTTGGAAGCTTGAAAAAGCGCTAATCGGTGAACATTCGGCAATAAACGATGTAAGTGCCAACCGAACTATTTTTGAACTTACAGGGGAAAATGCTCATCAGGTGTTGATGAAAAGCTCTGAATTTGATTTTCATCCGCGGGTATTTAGCCCTGATAATTGTGTACAAACACTTATTGCCAAATCTCAAGTTATTGTGGAGCAAACGGGTCCAAATGCATTTCACATTTACGTCCGATGTTCTTTTGGCAGGTATGTCGGTGCCTGGTTGGCAGAAGCATGTCAAGAATTTGTGTGATTTTTGCTGTATAGCTTGGAAATACGCCCACTAATTTGTTGAATATTGTGAAATTTCTTGTGTTTTTGTGGTTTATGGTTCAAAGCACGTCACTAAGTTATTGAGCTAGGTATTGCAAAGCGAGAAGAGCCTTTGGGTAATCCAAATTTTTTAAGAATGCCAGAAATCGAAAATTGGTCCGAAATGGTTGATTTTACAGGGTCTTTGGCAAATGTTGCTGCAGCTTGCACAACGTCCTATTTTCGTCATCCAATAGATATTATGACAAAACAGGACAAATCTCCTGTCACTATTGCTGACCAAGAGACGGAACGCCTTTTACGCGAAATGATATTAAAGAACTATCCTTCTCACGGAATACTTGGCGAAGAACACGGCTCGGAGGGCTTAGACCGGGACGATCTCTGGGTAATTGACCCTATTGATGGGACAAAGAGTTTTATAGCGGGTTTGCCCGTTTACGGAACTCTTATAGCTTATATGCATCTGCAGAGGGTGCGTATTGGTGCTATTTCAATGCCGGCTATGCATGAATTTTGGATTGGCGTGCAAGGGCAAGGTTGCTTTTACAATGGTGAAAAATGCAATGTAAGTGCCTGTACAAAGCTTAGTGACGCTATTCTAATGACTACATCGCCTGATTATTTTACAGGTACGGATAAAGGGCGATTTAGTGAAGTAAGCGAAAAAACGCGGTTACAGCGTTACGGTGGTGATTGCTATATATACGGAATGCTGGCGTCCGGTTGGACAGATATCGTCATTGAACAAGGATTGCAATCCTACGATTACATGGCCCTTGTTCCGGTAATTCAGGAAGCTGGCGGAATTATTACAGATTGGTCCGGTGACTGTTTGAATCTGCATTCTGACGGAAATGTTTTAGCCGCGGCGACGCCTGAATTACATCAACAAGCACTTGATATTTTAAGGCGATAGCTTAGGCTTCCTGTAAGTTATTTTTTCTATCGAGGATATAATGGACGCACGGTTTGTAAAAACGATCACAGATGCCAAGAGTATTGTTGAGGATCGTGGCCTTGAATATGTCAAAGTTGGTGTGTTTGATATCGATGGTGTACTCCGAGGAAAATACCTTAGCAAATCAAAGTTTTTCGGTATCTTGGAAACCGGTTTTGGGTTTTGCGATGTAATTCTTGGCTGGGATGTCAACGATCAGCTATATGACAAAGAAAGCTATACGGGCTGGGCAAATGGATACGCGGACGCAACTGTCGTCCCTGTCATAGACAGCTGTCGCGAATTGCCAATGGAAGATAATATGTTGTTCTTTCTTTTGGAATTTGGTGATAGGGCCGCTCATGTTTGCCCGCGGCAAACTCTGAAGAAAGTTTTGTCCAGAGCATCGGATATGGGATATATCGCGACTGCTGCTTGCGAGTTTGAGTTTTTTCTTTTCGATGAATCACCTATGTCAATTCGTGAAAAAAACTACAATGGGCTTACTAGTTTTACACCAGGAAATTTTGGATATTCGATGCTACGGGCCTCGGTAGAAAACGATTTTTATGAACAATTGCTATCTCTTTGTACGGAAATGGATTTTCCGATAGAAGGATTGCACACGGAAACTGGCCCCGGCGTGTTAGAAGCGGCAATAGCTTATGACGAAGCCTTGCTTGCTGCGGACAAGGGCGCGCTATTCAAAACATTTACGAAAATTTTGGCGCAAAAGAACGGTTTGATGGCAACCTTTATGGCGAAGTGGTCGCCAGATTACCCGGGGCAAAGTGGACATATCCATTTGTCTCTCGCAAAAAAAGATGGATCCTCGGTTTTTCATGAAGAGGGTAAAGATCATAATATGAGTGATGCCATGCGTCACTTTATTGGCGGGCAGCAAAAACTTATGCCTGAACTGTTAGCGATGGTTTCGCCCACGATCAACAGCTATACGCGATTAATTCCAGGTTTTTGGGCACCGACGGAAGCGAGTTGGGGCGTTGACAATCGAACTTGTGCGTTAAGAGCCATCCCGGGATCAAAGCATGCGCAACGGGTTGAGTACCGCATTTCGGCTGCGGATATAAATCCACATATCGCCATAGCTGCTGCGTTGGGATCCGGTTTGTGGGGTATCGAAAATAAGATTGAGCCTACTGACCCAATAGTTGGAAACGCCTATACTCAAGAATTTCCGAAGGAACTCGCCTTACCACAAACATTATGGGATGCAGCACAAGCTTTGAAAAGTTCCGTCGCGGCGCGCGATTTATTTGGTAATGCCTTTGTGGATCACTATGTGGTCACTCGGGAATGGGAAGAACGGGAATTTCGCAAAGCTATTACCAGTTGGGAAATGGAACGCTATTTCGAAATTATTTGAAGATTATATTTTTCGCCGAAAATTAAAAAGTCTTCATAAAAAGCGGAAGTTCTCGCGTCTCTTCAACTTCGGATCGGCACCATCCAATTTGCTTGGCACCCATTCTTTTATAGAAGTCCGTAGCATTTGGATCGGCCTCAATCCGCATTGCATTGAAACCAAGTAAAATGGCTTTCTTCACGGCAGAATTGAATAGTAGGCGGCCAAAACCTTTGCCCATGGCCAACGGCGAAATATACAGTAGTTGTAGTTCAGCATAGTCTTCTTCTTCGGACAAAAAATAGAAGCCGGCGAATGCATTATCTCCCCTTATCGAGCCGCTGTGCAATCTTTCGATCATTTCGTCCGTAATTGTAAGCGCGGTTTTACATGATTGGATAAAATCTTCTGAATAGCCCCAAAAAGCTTTTGAATCCAAAGCGAGGATTGTCAGTTCGTCGCCATCGCCAAGGTTAACCGGCAGGATTTCAGGAGAATTTGAATTTTGCATAGTCGCTCAAATATAGCTGATTTAGGAAAATAAACTCTATTCAAAAATTTCAGAAATAGACAGACTTAAAATAAAAATGACCACAGGAGAAAACTCCTGTGGCCAATGCTGTCCTACGACAATATTTTTAGGCGACGACGCGTGTCAAAGCACCGTCAATCGCTTCCACGACCTCATCCAGATCATTTTTTGTACTGATAAGGGCAGGGCTGAGACACAAGGTATTGTTCATGCCATGAAGTGACCGGTTGGTCATTCCGATGATAACGGCGCTCTTCGCAAAACAATCAGCCACAACGGCTTGTGCTATACTTTCATGTACTGGCGTTTTGCTTTCTCGATCTGAGACCAGTTCTGCCCCGCAGAATAAACCCTTACCTCGGACGTCGCCAACAATTTGATGTTTGGCTTTCAATCCATGTAATTTGTCCATCAGATATTCGCCCATTGCGACAGTGTTATCTAGGAGATTTTCGTCTTCAAGAATACGCATGTTTTCCAGAGCCGCAGCTGGGCCCGCGGTACATCCACCAAACGTTGAAATGTCACGGAAATAGCTCATTGGATCGTCAGGATCGGCTTTAAATTCGTTGAAGACCGCCTCTGTTGTTACAGTACATGATATAGCAGCGTAACCTGAAGCAACGCCTTTTGCCATCGTGACAATGTCGGGTTTGACGTCGTAATGCTGATACCCGAACCAAGTACCCGTGCGGCCCATACCACAAACAACTTCATCAATAATAAGAAGGATATCGTATTTAGCGCAAATTTCCTGGACGCGATCCCAATAGCCCTTAGGCGGTTCTATAACGCCACCACCTGCCGTAATGGGTTCAAGGATCAATCCACCTACGGTATCTGCACCCTCACGTAAAATTACATCCTCAATCGCATTCGCGGCTTTGATCCCGTAGTCTTCAATATCTCCCCACTGAGAACGATATTCCAGGCAATGAGGCACTTCAACGAAACCAGGTGTGAAGGGACCATACTGGTCACGACGTTCACCCTGACCACATGAGGAAAGAGCTGTGATCGTTGTGCCATGATAATCGCGGTCACGATACAGGATTTTAGATTTCTTGCCGCCATGCTTGTTGTGGGAAATCTGACGAACAATTTTATATGCTTTCTCGTTGGCTTCCGAGCCGGAGTTTGAATAGTAAACGCGACTCAAACCAGGCATTTTGCCAATCAATTGGTTGGCGAAGGTTGCGCCGGGAATTGAACCGGCTGAGCCAGCAAAATAATTCATTTTAACCAGTTGATCGCGCACAGCATCTGCAATGGTTTCGCGGCCATAGCCGACATTTACGGTCCATACACCGCCCGACACAGCATCTAGATGCTCGCGCCCGGCTTGGTTCCAGACCCGCATGCCTTTACCTTCAATAATGATAAGAGGATCCTGCGTTTCATACTTCTTGTGCTGGCTTAGATGGTGCCAAATGAATTCGCGGTCATTTTCGACAATTTCGCTATAGTCGTTGACTGATTGTGTTAGATCCATTGCTATATCCTAATCCTGTGGCAGTTTCATGTTGATCGCTACTGCAGTTGCATTTCCGGTTATCGTGTTCTCTGGATGTCGCGTCAGAGACCGCATAGCCAACTAATATGGAGTGGACGCATTACAAATGTTGCACTGATAGTACAACTCAATGCCGGTAATATCTTCTAATCTATAATCGTAATATTTTGATCGAAGAGATAGGTCCAGAATTAAAGAAATAATAAGACCAATTTACATTTCTTCAGTAAGCTGCAAAAATGAGAAAATGGGTTGAATATTGGGATGGGTGTAGATGTTTTTTGAAATTGATAGAAACTCACGCATGTCTTTTCAAAGCCAACTTCGTACGAAAATGGTTGACGCGATAATTAATGGGCAGCTGACCCACGGAACAAAATTACCGTCAACTCGGAAACTCGCGAAAAACCTCGGATTATCGCGCGTAACGGTGGTTATTGTTTACGAAAAGCTCGCGGAAGATGGATACCTAAATGCGGTGGAACGATCTGGATATCGGGTCGCGGATATTGGACCTAGAGAAACAAAATCTGCCGTCGTCGGTAAATGTAGTCCCTCTTTACAAAACTCGAAAGAAGATCCGCAAGGTATCGATTGGGAGGAGCGACTCGATAGTCACGTGTCTTCTCAAAGAAATATATTAAAGCCGAAAGATTGGCAGGACTATCCATTTCCTTTCGTATATGGACAACCGGATACGTCCTTATTCCCACTAGGGGATTGGCGGGAATGCTCACGACAAGCGATGAGCCAGATGGATATGCTCGACTGGGCCAATGATGCCGTTTCGCAGGATGACCGGTATCTGGTTCAGCAGATTAAATCCAAACTATTGCCTACACGGGGTATTTTCGCCCAAGATGATGAAATTTTGGTAACAATGGGTGCCCAGAATGGTCTTTTTCTGGCCGCGGCGGCATTAATAAAAGCGGTGACGCGAGTTGGAATAGAAGATCCCGGATATCCCGACGTCCGCAATATTTTCGAGTATCATCAAGCGGATTTAATGCCATTGAACGTCGACGAGCAGGGCGTCATTGTCGACGAAAATCTAGCTTCGTGTAATGTAGTATATGTTACACCCAGCCATCAATACCCAACAACGGTGACTTTATCTGAAAATCGCCGCCGAAACCTGCTGGCGACTGCTTCGAAGCATGATCTTCTTATTATTGAAGATGATTTTGAAAGTGAGACAAACTATACCGATGTTCCCGTGCGTGCTCTGAAATCACAGGATAAAGATGGTCGCGTAATCCATGTGGGAAGTTTGTCAAAATCTATGTTTCCGGGGCTCCGTTTGGGGTATGTTGTGGCACCCTCTCCGTTGATAAAGCAAATGCGCGCACTTCGGCGTCTGATGCTGCGTCATGCACCAAGCAATAACCAAAGAACGACCTCTTTTTTTATAGCCATGGGATACCATCTTACATATACGCGGCAACTGAACCAAGTGTATAGCGAAAGACGCTTTATTATGAATGAAGCGTTGCAAAAGTTTATGCCGGGAATGTCAATCCAGCCTCAATTCGGTGGAACGAGTTTTTGGATTGAAGGCCCAAAAAGTTTGGACGCGGAGGATCTTGCACGTCAGGCATTATTGAAAGGCGTGGTTCTCGAACCGGGGCAGGTGTATTTTAGCGATAAAGAAAAAGGGAAAAACTACTTCCGGCTAGGTTTTTCATCAATTGCGACGCAGCAAATTGAAGAAGGTCTGAGAATTATTTCCGAACTTCTTGCACCTTTAAAGACCTAAATATATTCAAGCAATATGTATGCGATTGCGGCCAATTTGGTCAATAATCTCTTGCGGGGGCAGCTGGTCCGTCAGCAGCATGTCGACATGACTGAAGTCACATACTTTAACGACGCCGGGCCGATTAAACTTCGTATGATCGGCAACCATCACAATACTTGAGGCTTGTGGGATAACAGCACGTTTAAATTCCGCTTCACTTAAATCAAAATCGAAGCAACCAAGCTCACTGTGAAGAGCACCGATGGACAAAATTGCACGTTCTGTTGAGAATTGTTTTGCAAAGCTGACGGCCGTTGGGCCATATGCGGCACTATCATCGGCGCGTAACTCTCCTCCTGCCATGTAAACGGTATTATTATTTCTGGCACACAGATCGCGTGCCACTTCCGTTGAATTGGTCACAACAGTCATGTTTCGATGCGCGCTTAATTCTTTCGCGATATAGCACGAGGTGCTGCCATTATCGATCAGTAATGTTTCACCATCACGAATGATTGAAGCTGCCAATTTTGCAATTTTTTGCTTCTCATGTCGCTGTTCTTCTAGTCGCCGAAGAAAAGGGGGCTCTAGGGAAGAATGTGGAAGCATGACTCCGCCGTGAATTTTTTCAACGGCCCCGGTTTGCGTCATTTGTTTGATATCACGACGAATCGTTTCGTCTGAAACGCCAAGTTTGGTCGCCAATTCGATAACGCCGCAAGATTTTTCAATTTGCAGCAATCGCATGATGTCCATTTGGCGCTTAGTTTGCTTCAACGCTATCTCCCAATTTAGTGGATTTAAGTAACGTGCATATCATATTATGCGGAAAAACCGAAGGATAATGTGGAAAACCACAGTTTTTCTATTTATTTTAGACATTTTGTGGAAATAAAATTTTTGGTGACGTGTTTTGGACTTAGTAAATTTGTCAGAGAATGGTAAATACGAACTCTTATTTGCAGTAGGTGAAAACAATGTCTGAAAGTTTGAAAACAATTAGTCCCATTGACGGTAATTTGTATATAGAACGTCCATATACTCCGTCACAAACTGTTACGCAGATGCTTGTTGCCGCGCAAACTGCGCAAGATGCCTGGAAACATGCTTCAATTGAAGACAGGGCCGCAATTTTGACTGGATGTGTCCAAAATTTCGAGTCTAAAAAAGAAAACATTGTCGACGAATTGGCGTGGCAGATGGGGCGCCCCGTAAAGTTCGGCGCGGGAGAAATAAACGGATTTGTGGAGCGTGCAAGCCACATGATTGCCATTGCCGAAGAAGCGTTAAAACCTATAGAGATCCCACAAAAAGAGGGTTTTACGCGATATATAACGAGAGAGCCTCTTGGCGTGGTTTTTACAATAGCGCCCTGGAATTTTCCGTTCATGACGGCCGTGAATTCAATCATTCCTGCTCTGATGGCGGGCAACGCCGTAATTTTGAAACATGCGACACAAACTCACTTATGTGGGGAGCGAATGGTGGATAGTTTTGTCGAGGCTGGATTACCCAAAGACTTGTTCCAGATAGTCGTCGCATCGCACCAGTTGGCTGCAGAGATTATTCAATCAGATCAAGTCGAGTACGTTTGTTTTACCGGTTCTGTTCCAGGCGGTAAAGCGATCGAAACAGCGGCTCTTGGTAAGTTTATAGGTGTTGGACTAGAACTTGGCGGTAAAGATCCAGCATATGTTCGCCCTGATGCGGATATAATGTCCGCGGCAGAGAACCTTGTTGACGGAGCAATGTTTAACTCCGGCCAATCTTGCTGCGGAATTGAACGAATTTATGTACATGCCGATGTCTACGACAATTTTGTCGCTGCGTTTGTCGATATCGTAAAAAGTTATACTCTCGGGTCACCTTTGGAGATTGAAACAACGTTGGGGCCGATGGTCAGTGCTACGGCGGCTGATTTCGTAAGGCGTCAAGTATTGGACGCCGTTGGTACTGGCGCACGGGCACTAATTGATCCGGCTCTCTTTCCGGCTGACAATCCGGGGACACCTTATCTCGCTCCGCAAGTTGTTGTTGATGTCAATCATAGCATGCGCCTTATGACGGAAGAGAGCTTTGGCCCCGTTGTCGGTATAATGAAAGTCTCGTCGGATGATGAGGCGATTGCACTTATGAACGATAGCGAATTTGGATTAACGGCCTCAGTTTGGACAGAAGATGTTGACGCAGCAATTCGTATTGGTGATCAAGTAGAGACAGGGACATGGTTTATGAACCGTTGTGACTATCTCGATCCTGCCCTTGCCTGGACAGGCGTAAAAAACTCGGGGAGGGGCTGCACATTGTCTAGCGTCGGATATGAGAGCCTTACGCGACCCAAATCTTATCATTTAAAAACAGCTGTTTAGGATAATTGGATGACTGCAGATATTAACCTTCTCACCGGTAACTGGAATTATCCAACGGCTATGCGTTTCGGTGTGGGCCGACTCCAAGAATTAGGTAATACCTGCAAAGAATTTGGGATGAAAAACCCGCTTTTAGTCACAGATCCTGACTTAGCTGTCCTGCCTATGATTGAGGCCGCCCGAACATCCTGCTCTGACGCCGGTATCGGCTTTGGTATTTATAGCGATATTAAGGCTAATCCTGTAGGTCGTAACGTCGACGATGGAGTGGCGGTCTTTCAGAAAGGCGGGCATGACGGTATTATCGCTTTCGGAGGGGGATCCGGTATCGATGCCGCTAAAGCAATTGCGGTGATGTCGGCGCAAACGAAAGGTGTTTTCGAATTTATTGCTGGGGGCGATGACTGGGAGGATATTGATCCGTCAGAGGTTCCGCCCATCATAGCCGTGCCGACCACATCTGGGACAGGGTCTGAAGTCGGGCGTGCTTCGATCATTACAGATGAGGACCATCACATAAAGCGGATCGTTTTTAATCCAAAAATGATGCCGGTTGCGGTTATTGCGGACCCGGCATTGACCATTGGGTTGCCGAAAATGATTACGGCTGCGACGGGTATGGATGCCTTGTCACATAATCTAGAAGCTTTTTGTTCACCACATTTTCATCCTATGGCAGAAGGTATAGCCATCGAAGGCATTCGTTTAGTAAAAGAATTTCTACCCGCAGCCTGTGCCGATGGGGGCAATCTTGAGGCTCGCAGCCAAATGATGATTGCATCATCGATGGGAGCAACAGCCTTTCAGCGAGGCCTCGGGGGTATGCATGCTTTAGCGCATCCTCTCGGTGCTTTGTATGATGCGCATCATGGTATGCTGAATGCAATTTTGATGCCCTATATTTTGATCCGAAATCAGCCTCGAATTGAAGATAGAATGGCTAGGCTTGCGGCCTATTTGGGCCTTGAAAGCCCCTCCTTTGACTCGTTTCTAAATTGGGTTTTAGCACTACGTCAAGAAGTTGGTATCCCAAACGATCTTTCGGCTTTGGAAATTGATCTTGAGAAAAAGGGATTGGTGGGGCAGATGGCTGTGGAAGACCCATCTTCAGGCGGCAATCCCATTCAATTGACTGCGGGTGATTATGCTTCAGTGTTTGAAAAATCGGTCCTTGGAGATTTAGACCGCTAGAACTTTTAATGTAGTCTGTGTGGATTTAGGTGGAAATTGTTCTAATCTTTTGGTCTAAAAACCATAGCTTTTTCCCCGTTTATATGGAAAACTCTCTAAATAGACGTATATTATTTTAACTTATACATCTAAAGGTAGATTAATTTTGGACGGTACTATAGTTCTGCTAAATCTGATGGGAGGCGTGGCCTTACTGTTATGGGGTCTGAGAATGGTCAACACTGGCGTCATGCGCGCTTTTGGCCGAGAGCTCGGTGCTTTTCTAAAATTCTGCTTGAAAAATCGGTTTCAATCTTTCTTCGGCGGATTGAGTGTAACGATGCTGTTGCAAAGCAGTACGGCGACGGCACTATTGACAGCCTCGTTTGCGGGTAAAGGACTTGTTCCCGCGGCCGCTGGAATTGCGATTATGCTCGGGGCGGATGTTGGCACCACATTAGTTGCTCAGGTGCTAAGTTTCGATTTATCCTTTCTTGCTCCTGTGTTGTTATTTGTTGGATTTGTTCGGCATTCAACGGCCTCGTCGACTCGCGCGAAGAACCTTGGCAGGATTATACTTGGCTTGGGAATGATGCTTACGGCCCTCAAATTGCTATCTTTAGCTTCAGAGCCAATCCGTACTTCCGATATATCGCAGTTTGTTTTGAGTTCACTGTCAGGTGAGCCGGTTCTGGTGGTTATACTTGCGGCTTTGATTACGATTATTGCTCATTCAAGCCTGGCGACCGTTCTGTTTTCTTTATCGCTCGCGGCAACTGGCAATTTTCCGATGGATGTTGCATTTGCCATGGTTCTCGGCGCAAATTTAGGCGGAGCGATACCACCGATTATGGCGACGATGAAAGCGGACAAGGCGGCGCGGCGCCCACCACTCGGTAATTTGTTCTGTCGATTGATAATAGTTGTCGTGATGATACCATTTGTGAATGTTGTAGGAGCAGAATTGGCATTGTTGGAAGCGTCTCCGGCGCGGCAGCTTGTAAACTTCCACACAATGCTCAACGTCGCCTGTGTAATAATATTCCTTCCGTTCGTCGGCCCACTGGGTCGGTTGACGGAAAAATTACTTCCCGATAATGCCCGGGCAGATGAAAATATTCCTATGCCTCTATACTTGGACAAAGCTGCGCTCGATAGTCCTCAACTAGCCATGGCGAACGCTGTTAGAGATACTTTACGTATGGGAGAAGTGCTTGAAAACATGTGCCGTAATACGAAAGAGGCTCTGGTAACCGGTAATCCGCAATTATTCTCGAAAATTCGCGAAGGGGATCAATATGTGGATGATTTTGACAGAGCTATCAAAAATTACTTGACGAAATTGGGACGGGAATCTCTTGAAGAAGAAGATGAGGCAAGATGCCGTGAAATACTAAGCTTTACGACCAATCTCGATCATATTGGAAATATCGTTGTCATGAATATGACGGAGATGATTGAGACAAGCGTGAAAAATAGAGTGAATTTTGCGGCAGAAGACCAAGAAGACATTACGAAATTATTCGATATTATCCTGACCAATCTAGGCTTGGCATTAACGGTATTGATGACAGGGGATCCAGCATCGGCAAAGAATCTAATTCAGAGAAAGCAGCTTTTTCGCGAGGCTGAGCGTAAATCTGTGAATAACCATTTGCGACGATTACGGAGTAACCGAACAATGGATCAGGATGCCAGTGCCGTGCACCTCAGTTTAATGAGTGATCTACGACGTATTAACTCTCTAGTTGCGGCCGGCGCCTATCTGGTCGCGGGTTTAAAGGAGCACTAAAGCGAGATTTAACCCGTTTTCGTGAGCTGAAGGCCTTCGAAAAGACGATCCGGATAATCCGTAATGACTGAATCTACACCCCAGTCCAAAAACTGATTTGCCATGTCAGGATCGTTCACTGTGTAAACTAAAAATTTGTACCCGGCGGCCTTCACGGCCGCCACATTCTCTTTTGTGACAAAATCTTTTTCGCAATGCAATGATGCACATTCCGCATCAGCAAGTCGCTGTTCCCAATCTGGTGGAATTGCTTCGGTCAGATAACCGAGGGGGACTTCGGGCATGAGAGCGCCCAATTTTACTAAAGCTTCAATATTAAACGAAGAAACCAACAAGGGAACGCCATTTGGAAGGAATTCTTGCAATTCCCGTACAACAAACTCAGTAGTTGGAACTTGCCAACCTTTAGAGGGTTTTAGCTCGAGATTGAGACCAAGGCCCAATTTGTCGATAATTGAAATAGCTTCTTTCAGTGTCGGTATTTTTTCACCGATGAAAGTAGGCGAAAACTGCATTCCAGCATCTAGCTGTTTTATTTCCGCTAATGTTTTTAAAAGAACAGGGCCATGACCGTCCGTACAACGATCAACGTCTGTATCGTGATGAATTACAGCAATGTTGTCTTTGGTTAGGCAGACATCGATTTCGATGAATTTCGCGCCTAACGTAGCTGCCATTTCTATCGAAGACAAAGTATTCTCAGGTGCGTGCCCGCAAGCACCTCGATGCCCCATTATCTGTGGTAACTGGTCCAGAACTGAATGCGTCATAAAAGGTCTCCAACTGACCAGTCAATGGGCGGTCGGTTTATTGATATCAAATACTCATTTGCTTTGGAAAAATGGCCGTTACCAATAAACCCACGGTGAGCGGACAAAGGTGAGGGATGGACGCTTTCCATAACAAAATGCCGATTTCTATCGATAAAACGCCCTTTTTTTTGTGCGTAGCTACCCCAGAGCAGGAACACGATATTGTCGCGCTTTTCTGCAATGGATGCAATGGCTACGTCGGTAAATTTTTCCCAACCTTTTCCTTGGTGCGACCCAGCTTTCCCTTTTTCGACTGTTAAGACGCTATTTAGCAGTAAGACACCTTGTTCCGCCCAATTACCAAGAAAGCCATTTTTGGTTCGTGGTATTCCCAGATCACGTTCTATTTCCTTATAAATATTCATAAGGCTTGGTGGAACACGAACACCTGATTGAACTGAGAAGCTCAACCCATGAGCCTGGCCGGGACCGTGATAAGGATCTTGACCCAGGATGACTAACTTGACTGCGTTAAAAGAAGTGTTGTTAAAAGCAGAAAAAGTTTCGGAACGAGGCGGAAAGATTGCTTTATTTTGCTTTTTTTCAATGTTCAAAAATTTTTGCAATTCCTTCATATAAGATTTTTCAAATTCCGGGAGAAGACATTCATGCCAACTTTCGTCCAGCTTGATATCTGTAGAAAATTGCGTTTTTGTATTTGTTTCAATCATTAGCTTCGTTCTAAGAGGGGAACTAGAAATTCATCAAACTAGATTACCGCATTTGTTTCCTATTGGTAGGCGTGTCGTCATGAAATCTGTCGATAGCAAAATCGAGATAAAAAAAGAATCCAGTAATCTCTTAAAATTCCAAGAAACCAGCTTCGAAAGCGCGTGTGAAGTTAAAATTCAAAAATGTCGCAATCCATAGTTCTAATTCCCATGTTTGTTGAAAAATATGTGCGACTGCATAGCATATTTACGACCGGAAGGAAAATTGTAGATGGGGTTATTGCTCAAACATACTCAGAGGGGCCTATGATGACGCGGATCAGGGGATTTCCCTCTCTTAGTCTTAGTATAATTTATTCCCAAAACACAGATTTTGGTGGTTGCGTTAGCCGGTGCAGACGGCATAACCTAAATCGAATAAACAATCAGTCTTCTGAGGATCTTCCATGAAATCCGAAAACATTACCCGCGATCTTGCCGACGTAATGCCGCTTTACATGGCCGCGCTTGATATCCAAAAAGCCGGAAAGAAAATTGGCTTGGTTATTGTTGATGAAGTTAATGGATTTGCGACAGTTGGGGCGGGTGCTTTGGCGCCCCAGGCTCCGAATGCGCAAGTGTCGACTATGGTATCAGAGACCAGTCGGCTCGCGACGGCGTTCACGGCAGTGAATAGACCTATCTTAGCCTTTTTGGATACTCATACGCCAGGAAAGCTTGAATTTCCCTATCCACCGCATTGTGAAGAAGGAACCGGAGAAGAAGAGCTGGTTCCAGAACTTAAGTGGCTAGAACGAGATCCAAACACGATGTTGATTAAAAAGGACTGCATCAACGGTTTTGTGGGCGCCACCCGGGGGGATGGAACAAATGCGTTTGTCGATTGGGTTTCTACAAATGGTATCACGGATTTATTGGTCGTTGGTATTTGTACAGATATCTGTGTGATGGATTTTGTTCTGACAAGCTTGAGTGCTCGTAATCACAATATGATGCCTGGGCTAGACGAGATTTACGTTTATGACAAAGGCTGTTCGACTTTCGATTTGCCGCGTTCTGTTGCGGAAGAGGCTGGTCTTGGTTCAAGAGCGGCACATCCACAAAATGTTACCCATTATATGGGATTGTATTTTATGTCCAGCAGAGGCGCGCAGCTTGTCAACTCGGTTATTCTCCCTTTATGATGTAATTGGTCCTGCCCACCACCAAATCTCTGTATAATGTAAGAAGGACGTTTTAATGATAGTTACAGTAAATGGTGTCGACCTAGAAACACGTCTTGAAGGCCCGGAAAATGCTCCGGTTGTTACTTTAAGCCATTCTTTGTGTTGTGATTTGACAGCTTGGGATGAATTAGCGAATGAGCTCAAGCATGAATATCGTGTTCTCCGCTACAGCCTGCGAGGCCATGGCGAAAGTGGGAGTGTGCCGGGACCATACACATTTCGGATGCTCGCCTCTGATGTAGCTGCCATCCAGGATCACTATGACATTAAAACAAGTCATTTCGTGGGATTGTCAATTGGCGGAATGATTGGCCAAAAATTTGCTCTGATGTATCCAGAACGATTGAAGAGCTTGGTTATTTCGAGTTCGCTTTGTGAATTGCCGGAAGGAGCAGCGGCGGTTTGGCCAGAACGTATTCGGGAAGTTCAGGAAAATGGCATTGACGGGCAGGTAGATAGCTCAATGTCGCGTTGGTTTGCCGAAGGAGCATTAACCTATCGGCCGGATCTTGACGCTCGTGTTCGCGCCATGATCCGAGGAACATCCGTCGACGGGTATACTGGTTGCAGTCAGGCTATCCAAGCGATTGAATTGGTAGATCTTATTCCGGCCATTAAAGCCAGTACATTGGTGATTGTTGGTCGGGAAGATATGGGCACACCGATAGCATCTTCAGAAATTATTCATCGTCAGATTGAGGAGTCCAAGTTGGTAATCTTGGAAGACGCTTCGCATCAGGCCGCGATGGAAAAACCGGATGAGTTCAATGCTTTCGTGAGGGTCCACCTGGCTGAAAATGCCTAGTCTCTATTGAGGATTTCGGCGTGATGTGCGACGTGATCCTCAATAAAGCTTTGAATGAAATAGTAGCTGTGATCATATCCGTCATGGAACCGCAGGTTTAAAGGTTGTCCAGCTGCTTTACAGGCTTGTTCGAATAAATGTGGATGGAGTTGTTCTTCCAGGAAACCATCTTCATTGCCTTGATCGATCAAAATCAGATTTTGGCTTTGTTGGCGCTGAACTAATTCCGTGGCGTCATATTCCTGCCAGAGTTTTTTATCTTCTCCTAGATACCCAGTGAAGGCTTTTTGCCCCCATGGACATTGCATAGGTGCGCAAATTGGAGCAAAAGCAGAAATAGACTGGAAAATATCTGGGCTTTTCAATCCAATGGTTAGAGCACCGTGACCCCCCATGGAATGTCCAGATATACCCATTTTGTTAACTCGGGTATTAAAGTTCTCGTGAATATATACTCGAAGTTCCTCCGACACGTAGCTCCCCATGTTATAATTTTGCTTCCAGGGAGCTCGGGTTGCATCCAGATAGAAGCCGGCACCCGTTCCGAAGTCCCAGTCCACATCTTCTCCCGCAATATTGAGGCCCCGCGGGCTGGTGTCGGGCATTACCAGTATCAGATTGTGGATTGCTGCGAACCGCTGCATGCCAGCTTTAACGGTCGCGGTTTCTTCGTTGCATGTCAGGCCAGCAAGAAAAAAAAGCACGGGCAGAGGTTCTATTCGGGCACGCGGAGGCTGGTATACAGCAAACCGCATATCAGTGCCCGTCATACGGGACGCATGTTGATAAAACCCCTGTACGCCGCCAAAGCATGGTTGTTCAGATAAAATTTCCATCTGGATCTAAAAGGTGACGACACTACGAATGGATTTTCCCTCATGCATCAAGTCAAAGCCCTTATTTATGTCTTCAAGTGGCATGACATGAGTAATCAAGTCATCAATATTAATTTTCCCATCCATATACCAGTCCACAATGCGAGGCACATCGGTTCGACCTTTAGCTCCCCCGAATGCCGTGCCTTTCCAAACTCGGCCTGTTACGAGCTGGAAGGGGCGTGTTGATATTTCCTGACCTGCGCCAGCGACACCAATAATGATGCTTTCACCCCATCCTTTGTGGCAGCATTCGAGTGCCTGGCGCATGACATTTACGTTGCCTATGCATTCAAAAGAATAATCTGCACCACCACCTGTCAAATCCACCAAGTACGGGACAATATCCTCTTCAAGGTCTGAGGGGTTGACAAAATGGGTCATGCCGAACTTCTCGCCAAGTTCTTTGCGACTATTGTTTAAATCGACACCGACGATCATGTTGGCGCCTGCTAGTCGGGCACCCTGAATGACATTGAGGCCTATTCCACCGAGGCCGAAGACGACAACATTATCTCCCGGTTTGACCTTTGCGGTGTTAATTACAGCCCCTATACCAGTCGTTACGCCGCAGCCGATATAACAGACCTTTTCGAACGGCGCATCGGAGCGAATTTTCGCGAGTGCAATTTCAGGCACGACTGTGTAATTGGCAAATGTCGAACAGCCCATATAGTGAAACACTTTTTCACCATTAATTTTAAAACGGCTGGATCCATCTGGCATCAGCCCTTGACCTTGTGTTATACGAATGGCCTGGCAGAGGTTTGTTTTGCCGCTGGTGCAGTAATCGCATTGCCGGCATTCAGGAGTGTAGAGGGGAATAACATGGTCGCCTTTTTTCAGGCTCGAGACGCCGGGGCCGACATCTACAACCACACCTGCGCCTTCATGGCCTAGAATGGCAGGAAATATGCCTTCGGGGTCGTCACCTGATAGTGTGAAGGCATCTGTGTGGCAAAGGCCGCTGGCTTTGATTTCTACCAGAACTTCGCCCTCTCTTGGTCCATCCAAAGAGACTGTTTCTATGGTGAGGGGCGCTCCTGCTTTATGCGCTACAGCTGCTTTAACGTCCATTGTCGTCTCCCGATACTTTTAGTTTGAAAGCAGAGTTTGCAGATTTATATATGGAGGTGCAAGCGCTTTCCGGACATAGTATGGAAATCATGAAATGGCGAGGATTGAACAGTGAAAGTTGACGGCGAGAACTACAGAAGTATTTGGCTTTCTGAGGATGGCTGGTCCGTGGATATTATTGATCAAACGAAGCTTCCGCATGAATTCGTTATTGCAAAATTAACAACAGTCGAAGAAGCGGCTGATGCCATTTCTGCCATGCTTGTTCGCGGGGCGCCGCTGATTGGAGCAACAGCAGCCTATGGTCTGTGTTTGGGCTTGCGCGAAGATGCTTCGGACGAGCGAATAGAAATTTTATCTGACTTGCTCATTGAAACGCGGCCTACAGCCGTAAATTTGCGTTGGGCAATTCGGGACATGCAAGAACTGCTAAAGCCTTTACCCTTGGCTGAAAGAGTGGCGGCAGCCTATGAGAATGCTGCGCGTATCTGCGATGAGGATGTTGCCATTAATAGTTCTATTGGCGATCACGGCCTGAAAATTATCGAAGATATTTGGCAACTGAAAATGCAAAAGGGTGTCGTAAACATACTGACCCATTGTAACGCCGGTTGGTTAGCGACGGTTGATTGGGGAACCGCTTTGTCACCGATCTACAAGGCCCATAATAAGGGTATTCCTGTGCATGTCTGGGTGGATGAAACACGACCGCGAAACCAAGGAGCGCATTTAACCGCTTGGGAGCTTGGAATGCACGGCGTGGAACATACCCTTATTGTTGATAATGCAGGTGGTCATTTGATGCAGCACGGGCAAGTTGATCTTTGTATCACCGGGACAGATCGTACAACTGCATCCGGTGATGTGTGCAATAAAATCGGTACTTATCTGAAAGCATTGGCGGCGAAAGATAATAATGTTCCGTTTTATGTTGCGCTTCCAAGCCCGACAATCGATTGGGAGATTGATGATGGTGTTGCTGATATTCCGATTGAAATAAGAAATAGCCGTGAAATTGACTTTGTCAGTGGCAGCGATCCAACTGGAAAAGTTGTAGAAGTCAGGATCCTTCCTGCCTCAAGTTCGTCAAAGAATTATGCGTTTGACGTTACGCCGGCGCATTTGGTAACAGGGCTGATAACGGAGCGGGGGGTCTGCTCTGCCTCGAAAAAAGGTTTAGCTAACCTGTTCCGTAATTAATCTGAACCATATAGCGCAATTTGTGTATCTAGATCATCTTCAATGAATGCCCGAACAATATCATCGATGCTATCGTCTTTCGAAAAACCCAATTTTTCGGCACGTTCAGAAAAAGTTGCTTTGGGCCAACCATTGACGATTTTTTGAATGTCAGGGTTATGCTCCCACTTAATCTTTCCAATTGCTCTATTCCCTCGATGGCGTTCGACCGCTTCCGCCATTTCGCCAGCAGAAACTGATATGCCAGTGAGGAGGAGGGATCTTCCGTCTGCAAACTTGTCAGCCGATAAATTATGAGCATGAATGAAGGCTTCTACGATCTTTTTTGGGCTCATGCAGGCCATATAGCTTTCTTTTGTGACAGGACAAACTACATCTTTGCCACTCAAAGGCTCTCTAATAATCGAACTTGCCCAGGTCGATGCTGCTTTATTCGGCAATCCGGTCCGGACCGAAATTGTCGGTAGTCTGAGGGATCGACCGTCAATAAAGCCTTTGCGGCTATAATCATGAACAAGTAATTCTCCGGCAACTTTTGCAACACCATAGGATGTTTGAGGTGATTGTTTTGTTGCGTCTATAACTGTTTTGGGGAGATCACCTCCGTACGTCGCGATAGAACTAGTAAAAATAACTTTAGGCAAATGGCTTAGTCGGCGTGCTGCTTCAAGGACGTTTCTCGTGCCGTCTAAGTTAATTTTCATTCCAAGGTCAAAGTTCTCTTCTGCGTCCGCACTGACGATTGCAGCGAGATGAAAAATACTGTCGATGTCATCTGTTATCAGGTTATCTACCTGCTTTGGATCCGATATGTCACCGGATATATATGTTACCCGGTCATCTGAAATACTTGAATTACTGGCGACGTCAAACAATACAATTTCTGAAACGGTTCTTGGATTTCCGTAAGAATCAATCATGCTTTCACCCTTTAAGATTGCATTGCATAATCTCTTTCCGAGAAAACCTAGGCCGCCTGTCACTAATATTTTCACTAATCATCTCCTTATCTTCAGAAAATTGCGTTCCGTCAAAACAGAATCGGATGTGGAAACCCAAAAATAATGTTACTTTTTATGAAGTTTGAAAAGAAACTGGAATATTTATCAATTTCTTTGAAGATTTTTTGTGCAGCTTGGGTTCTCATCGATGAACTTATATAAGTATTGGCTCGAAGTCGATGCTTATAAATATCTAGAATATAATATAATGTCGTCCATAAATATTTTTTAACTAATGTAAATAGGGATAGTGGTATTCTAATATTTAAAAAGTACCGTACTGCACCAATAGACCTATTAATCGTAAAGACTTAATAGTGTAGATTTACTCGGTTTCTTGGAAATTTAGTATTTCTATAATATTCAACCTACAGTAGTGATCGTATTGGTTGAGATATATACCTTGATTATTGAGTTAAAAAATTATATTTAGTGCTCGGAGAACACACGCAAAGATAAACATAAAATTTTATCTATCTTTGCCAAAATTACGTAGGGTCAAGCTAATGATTGAACGAAATAAATGGTACTATCCAGAAAATGGAATTCATGGAAAAGTTGTTCATGAGATCGGTCAGGAAATAGTTTCTGGGGTCATAAAACCCGGTGAAAAAATACCAGACGAAGCCGACATTCTGAGGCGATTTCAAGGCAGCCGTACGGCAATAAGAGAAGCATTGCGGGTGTTAACGGCAAAAGGGTTGATTGAAGCTAAACAACGCGCCGGAACGCGGGTGAGACAACGGGAATACTGGAATTTGCTTGATCCGGACATTATTGCTTGGCAATCGTATGAGCCGTCAGACCGTAACGATTTTAGGAATCTTGTTGAAACCAGGGTGCTTATTGAGCCGCTGGTTACGCGGTTGGTCGCACAACGGGCAACGGAAGAGGAGCTTGATCGACTGGAAGATATTTATATGTCGATGCAAGTTGCCGATGAGAAAGAATCTTTGGCGGATTTTTATCCGGCATGTGTGGACTTCCACATGACTATCTATGAAATCTGCCACAATGATCTGCTATCGCGTTTAAGCGGTATTTCACAATCCTTGTGCGATTATCATTTTAAACTGAAAGAACCGGCAAATATCTATGTGACTGGAATGTCAAATTTCTATTTGGAAATCCTCAAGCTCCTACGTGCAAGAAATGCTGAAGGCGCTGAGCAAGCGATGCAGTCCTTGCTTGACATGAAAATAACAGATTTACGTCTTTTGCATTCCGGTCAGCAAGGAGCGGCAAGCGGAAATTTAGATCCTATTGTTTTTAACTAAAACCTTTCTATTTTCGGCTACGAATACGCCATTCGAAGCCTTCGTCGCCGTAATCTTGTCTCTGAAGAACTTCCAGGACAAGGTATCTGTTGTGGACGGATAAAGCACCTTGCCAGAGTTGATTCCAGCTCTCGAAGATTGATGTAGGATGCGGACCCGTACCCCTCATTAAACGCCAACCTGATTGTTTTACGTGTATGCCGTCTTTGGCTATGGCAATTGTTGCGTGGTCATCATGCCCTTCAATTATATTCGACATGAATTCTGCGAAGGCTTCGGGACTTTCACCGTTAATTGCCAACGCGTCAGCTGTCTGACGATAATATTGTTTGCCTATTAGTTGGAAAGTGATGCCGCCAAGGTAACTAGCTTCAGCGGGGCCAAACAATGCTGTTAGTTCTATCAAGGCGTTCTTGGCATACTCCATGGCGTAATTGCGATTGGCTTTTTGCAATCGTTCATCGGGCCAGTTCGTCGCATCTAGAACAGGGGCTTCTGCGGCGTTGAAGGGAGGTGCCATTTCACCTGGTGAAAATTGCAAGCGCTCTTCCGGTGCAAGATCGTGAGAGTATTCTTTAAAATAACCTGCCATGCCATATTGTCCGTCCATATCTTGAGATGTACAAACGAAACCAAGTCGCGGATTTTCGAGAGAAACGCCGTTCTGACCGTACCAGCCCTTCAGGAAACCATGGCTAACCTCAAGGGGCATCCCGCATATCGCAGCTCCTTCATACATCCACCGGGGATGGCAAAAATGGACCCAGGCTTTCTGGTCATTTTCGTACATATACTCGACCGGGACCCCACCTACACCATTAGACAAATAGTGATACTGAGCACACGCCACAGCATCTGGTAAACCGGAGAGGCCAAGTTTTTCGAAACTTGATAGAAATTTTTCATGATGTTGCCGTCGGAAAACGTGAAAACACAGATCACCCGCAGCGTATCTATCTTTTCTGAGGGTTACGGAAAGTAAAAGGCCTGTGAAAAACGCATGATAAATATCTGCAACAGCTTTGTATTTGGTAGGATTTTCGATCGAGCATGTCATGAAATTTAACTCCGGCGTTTTTATTGTGTTTATTCAGTGGCCTAGCGTGAATTATACAGAGGTTCATACAATTGGAAAGAAGTTGAATATGTTAATTATGATACATTTATTGTTGTAAAAATTTAAAAAATGTATCATATAGAGCTAAGCCTGTGAATTTAGGACCTGGAGCGGACAATGGATGTCGTAAATACAGATAAAGAATGGACGGATGAAGAGCGGGAAATTGCTTTTCAAGCTAAAGTCGACGCTGAGCAACGGATCGAACCAAAAGACTGGATGCCGGATAGATATCGTCAGACGCTGATCCGTCAGATGTCACAGCACGCTCATTCGGAAATCGTTGGGATGCTGCCAGAAGGAAATTGGCTGACCCGAGCTCCTTCCTTAAAGAGAAAAGCCGTTCTGATGGCAAAAATCCAAGACGAGGGTGGCCATGGGCTGTATTTGTATAGCGCGACGGAGACATTGGGTGTTTCCCGTGATGAAATGTATGATCAGCTGCATACGGGCAAAGCCAAATATTCCAGTATTTTTAATTATCCTACATTGTCTTGGGCAGATGTTGGCGCGATTGGTTGGCTTGTCGACGGCGCCGCCATAACCAACCAAATAGCATTATGTCGTTGTTCCTATGGCCCTTATGCACGGGCTATGGTGAAAATCTGTAAAGAAGAGAGTTTTCATCAACGCCAAGGTTACGAAATTATGATGACCATGGCCCAAGGCACGGTAGAACAAAAAGCTATGGCTCAGGATGCCTTAAATCGCTGGTGGTGGCCGTCCTTGATGATGTTCGGGCCGAACGACACGGAGTCCCCACAATCGGCCCAGTCCATGAAATGGAAAATTAAACGGCAATCCAATGACGATCTCCGACAGAAATTTATTGATGCGACAGTTCCGCAGGCGGAATTTCTTGATTTGCGCATTCCCGATGATGAACTGTTTTGGAACGAAGATCGGGGCTCATACGATTTTGGTGAAATCGATTGGATTGAATTCAAAAACGTGGTGAAAGGCAACGGCTTGTGCAATCGCGAAAGATTGAAGGCTCGTGTCGAGGCGCATGATGGCGGTAAATGGGTGAGGGATGCCGCTCTTGCTTATGCTGAAAAACAGAAATTACGGACCGTAGATGCGGCGTGAGCAAGGAAAAGCGACTATGAACAATAAAATGGCAAATGAACTTCCATTGTTCGAAGTATTCATCCGAAGCAAAAACGGCTTGGATCACAAGCATGTGGGAAGCCTGCATGCCTCAGACGCAGAAATGGCGCTGACCAATGCTCGGGATGTTTACACGCGACGTAGCGAGGGTGTCAGTATTTGGGTTGTAAAAACGACTGATATTACAGCTTCGAATCCGGAAGACAAAGGCAATTTCTATGAACCGAGTGATGACAAAACATATCGGCATCCAACGTTTTACGAAATTCCTGAAGAAGTAGGGCATATGTAAATGACCGATAATCAATCACTTTTCGAATATCTTCTGAGGCTTGGCGACAACAGTTTGATACTGGGGCAGCGGTTGGCAGAATGGTGCGGACACGCGCCCATTCTGGAAGAGGAACTTGCCCTGACAAATATTGGATTGGACTTGGTGGGGCAATCTCGACTCTTACTTTCCTACGCAGCGGAGGTGGAAGGAGCGGGCCGTGATGAAGACAAGCTTGCCTTTCATCGGGATACACAAGCTTGGCGAAATTTACTTCTTTTAGAACAGCCCAATGGAGACTTTGCTAAAACCATTGTACGGCAGTTCTTCTTTGATAATTTCCAGTATTTGCAATTTGAAAAATTATGTCAGTCTAAGGACGAGCGGATTGCAGCGATCGCAGCTAAATCGCTTAAAGAAATAACCTATCATCGCCGTCACAGCACAAACTGGGTTCTTCGCTTAGGTGACGGAACCACGGAAAGCCACGAGAAAATGCAAGTCGCTATCGACGAGCTTTGGGGGTTTCTTCCGGAGATGTTCGATATGGACGAAGTTGATGCGGAATTAGTGGCTGACGGCATTGGAGTAGATGTGTCAGCCTTAAAACCACAGTGGGATAACGCAGTAAACGCCGTGCTCGCGGAAGCAACCTTGGAACGGCCCGAAGATACCTGGTCTGTCAGAGGAAGCCGGGAAGGCAAGCACTCGGAGCATCTCGGTTACCTGCTGGCTGAAATGCAGTTTTTGCAGCGCGCCTATCCAGATGCGAAATGGTAACCATGCTGGCCATAGAGGACATTAAGGCCGTACTCGAACTGGTAAAGGATCCAGAAATCCCTGTGTTAAGTGTTGAAGATATGGGTATTATCCGGGACGTTCGGTATCTGGACGGTCGGTTGCAGGTCATTATTACCCCTACATATTCTGGCTGTCCGGCAATGGATGTTATTGAACAGGACATCTCGACGATACTCAAGTTACATGCCGTCGACAATTTTGATATTTGTACGGAGCTCTCTCCGGCTTGGACGACTGACTGGATAACTGAAGATGGACGTGAAAAACTACGGGCATTTGGTATTGCACCGCCTACTGGCAAAAGCAAAGGTGCTCTTTTGGGGCATGACGCGGTTGGGTGCCCGCAATGCCGTTCGACAAATACAGTGATGGTTAGTGAATTTGGCTCAACCGCCTGCAAAGCGCACTATAAATGCCAGGACTGCCTGGAACCTTTCGACTATTTCAAATGTGTGTAGGATACAGACGTGACTATTTTCCATCCTTTGACAATTAAAAATGTAACGCGGGAAACCCGTGACGCGGTTTCCATTACGTTCGATGTACCCGAAGAGCTGAAAGCGGCTTACCAATTTACACAAGGTCAACATCTGACATTAAAAAAGAATTTGGAGGGCGAAGAATTTCGTCGGTCCTATTCAATTTGCAGCGCGGTTGGTGACGACGAACTGCGTGTCGCCATCAAGCAGATTGATGGTGGCGTATTTTCCAGTCATGCAAATGAAAATTTTGCACCGGGACAGACCCTTGAGGTGATGGAGCCACAAGGTCGGTTTTATTCAGAATTGAATTTGGAGAATGCCAAGAGTTATTTAGCAATTGCTGTTGGTAGTGGCATCACACCCATCATATCCATCGTTAAGACAATTTTGAAAACTGAGAAAAACAGCCAAGTTACTTTGATTTACGGTAATAGGTCCGTTGCCAGTATTTTATTTTTGGAAGAATTGGAAGATTTAAAAAATATCTACACTAACAGATTGAACCTTATGCATATTCTTAGTAGGGAGCATCAGGACGCTGAGCTTTTTAACGGGCGTATCACCGGTGATAAATGCAAGCAGATTTTCGACAACCTAGTAGATATCACCAAAATCAGTGACGCCTTCCTCTGTGGTCCTGAACAAATGATCTTGGAAGTAAAGGATGTTTTACAAAACGGTGGTATTGAACCCCACCATATACATTTCGAATTGTTTATCACGGAGGCGGCGATAAAAGCGTCGGGAATTCCGAAGAAGCAAACAAAAGGTGAGGGTCCCAAGCGGCAAGTTCGCATTGTTTTAGGTGGCCGGCAATCGGATATTGATGTCCGCGAAGACGGGAGATCAATTCTTGACGTCGCCTTGAGTCAGGGAATGGATTTACCTTACGCCTGTAAAGGCGGGGTTTGCTCCACTTGCCGTGCGAAGGTTGTCCGTGGCGAGGTGTTCATGGATCTCAATTATGCTCTGGAAGACAGCGAAGTTGCCGAAGGTTATGTACTAACTTGCCAATCGCATCCATTAACAGAAGATGTTATTGTCGATTACGACGCATAATTGAGAAATTGGACTTACGGTTAGTAATTTTCGACACCGGCAACTGAACATTCGTTCGTTGTGTAATTGCTTTGTGGTGCGCAGATTTCGTTAAGATTAATAATCAAGTTCCCTTTACAGTCCTTAAAACTAATCCAACCTTCCACCCTTTGTAGGTTTCCACCCCCGCTCTCTCCCGTACCGTAAATTTTTATCGTGGAGAAATTCGAAATTTGATCCTTCTGAATTCCTAGCTCTTTGATTTCTTTATCAAACTCTCGTGAGCAAGTATTTGCGTTCGCGTAAGTAGGAATTGTTAACATCATCATGAACAGTGTGAGTATTGGAAAATAATGTGAAGTAAATCGGCTTCCTTTTTTCATCATTTCGCTCCTATTCAAAAGGATATCTATTTAAGACATAGAGCGTTGAAAGGTATGAATCTATTCATAATTCTTGACGTTGTCGTGATATTAGAATTTTGGACAACTACCAAATTTCTAAAATTTCTTTACACCGGGTACGGTGCATTCTGTTGTCGTGTAGGTACTTGAAAAGAGGCAGCTTCTTTCAAATTTCACGACCAAATTACCTTTACAATCGTTGAAACTGACCCAGCCTTCAACTCGTGAAATTCGGCTTCCACTTGTTTCATAAATGTCTATTGTATAGCTATCCTTAATGCGTTCTTTAGGAAGGTCCAATTTCTCTAACTGCGTCTTAAATTCTGCCTCGCAACTTTCTGCAACAACCAAAGAAGCGCTGCCCATGGCGACAAGCAGCGACACACAAAAAACTGATTTTCGAAAAGGTAATCTATGTAATTGGCGCATTATTACTCCTGTTGGTAAAACTGTAATGCTAATCTAGGGCGCATACATTTAAGAGCAAGAAAAATACGCTACTTATTAATAAAACGGTTTTGATCCGCGCTTGTTTTGAATGAAAAGGATCTCGTCGATTTAAAAGTCCGTTTTAACACCGCCTTCGGCAATACGTTTATCGACAAATTCGTTTAATTCGTCTCGTATGGCTGGGTCCAATTTTGGAGCCTCGTACTCCGCTAAAACATCTTTATATATTCGGTTTGCCCGTGTTAATGCGTCAGGAGAACCAGCTTCTGCCCAACTTTCGAAGTTCCTCCAGTCTGACAAAATAGGTGAATAGAACGCAGCTTCATATCGTTCCTGAGTATGTTTCGTGCCAAAGAAATGCCCGCCATGACCCGCCTCACGCATCGCATCGAGACCTAAAGCTTCTGGCGACGTATCGATTGGGGTCATTAATTCCGACATCATCTGGATCATTTCCACGTCCATGACGACTTTTTCGAACGAGTTTGTGAGGCCGCCTTCTAGCCAACCCGTTGCATGTTTTACAAAATTTCCATGGCCTAGCACGACACCCCAGAGCGCCATTTGAGATTCATATGCAGCTTGCGCATCCGGTACGTTTGATGCGTTTACATTGGAGGTGCGATACGGGACATTATATCGTCGTACGAGTTGGCCTGTAGCGATGGCGGCCTTAGTATATTCAGGCGTTCCAAATGCCGGGGCGCCAGATTTCATATCAACATTTGACGTGAAGCCACCATATACTACCGGGGCCCCGGGCCGCACAGTTTGCGCAATGCTCATGCCGGCAAGAGCTTCCGCATTTTGCTGGGTGAGGGCGCCGCCTATGGTTACTGGAGCCATCGCGCCAGCTAACGTAAAGGGTGTTAGCATAATAACTTGCCCGTGCCGTGCCATTTCAATAATTCCAAGCAGCATTGGTTGGTCGAGCATCAAGGGTGAGTTGGAATTAATAACCGTAAACAGACTTGGTTCCTGCAACATCTGTTCGTGACTAATACCGCGGGCAATCCGAGCCATTTCAATGCCGTCCATATTTCGATCACGGCCCAAGGAATAAACATAAGGTGGTTTATCTGTATAAGTCGCAAAATCCCGCCCGCATTCCAAATGTCGGATAGAGGCATGAATATCTACGGGTTCAACAGGATAACCACCCGCTGTCGCAATGACGTTAAAGCTTTGCGCGAGTTTTAGGAATTTTCGATAATCCTCCTGATTGCCGGTTCGTCGTCCACCATCGAGGTCAGAGCAATTAGGCATGCTGGCGCCCATGGCAAAGGCCACATTATCGCCGCCAATCTCCATATTCCATTCTGGGTTTGGCGCATGAATAGTGAATTCTGCGGGTGCGTGGGACATGGCATCTAACACGAACTCTCGATCGAAATACACAATATGAGTATCTTCATCGACTTTTTGCCCGGCTTTGCGAAGAATATCTCGTGCTTCGTCGAGACGCACCACAATTCCGATATTCTCAAGAATGTCCAGAGAAGCATTATGTATAGCCTCTACTTGATCTTCAGAAATGATCTCTACAGGTTTGAAAGTATTTATGAATTTACGTTTTGGTAATTGGGTGAAAGAGGCTTTGACGCGCGCGCCACGTCTGGAGCGACGACCTGTTGTCCGTTTTGTATCCTCTGACATAGTTTTCTCCCAAAAAGTATTTTCTAGCCTCGCATGCGCATGGCCGTCGGATCTAAAAGTGGCTCCGTAATCAATATCGCCGGCCGCATTTCCCCCAAGATTTCGATTTCAAATTTCGCGCCATCCTCGATCATTTCTGTCGGGACAAATCCTAAGGCAACCGATTTCTGTACATAGTGGGCGTAACCGCCAGAGGTGACAAATCCAACGACTTTTTGGTCTTTCCAGATAGGTTCATCTGCCCAAACATCCGCGTCCAGCGCATCGACGACAAAAGTGCAAAGGCGGCGCTTAGGACCTTCTGCCTTTTCCTTCATAACGGCTGCTTTTCCGATAAAATCAACTGGTTTGTTGTAAGATACAAATCGATCAAGTCCAGTCTCTTCGGCGGTATAATCGGGTTTGTATTCCCGAAGCCAGGAACCAAAGGATTTTTCGAGTCTCAAACTCATCATGGCCCGCATACCGAAAGGACGAAGGCCAAATTCAACACCGGCATTCGTTATCGCCTCGTAAAGTGCGATTTGATCTGTTGCAGGTACATAAATCTCGTAGCCAAGATCACCGGTATATGTCACGCGCTGTACGATGGCATCTGATAGCCCAACCTCCATTTGCTTGACGGACATGAAGCTAAAGGCTTCTTTTGAGACATCTTCCGTAGTGATTTTTGCCAGTAAATCACGCGCGTTGGGTCCAGCGATTTGAAATCCGATCCGATCCAGACTGACGTTTTCGATATGGACACCTTCCGTTGGTTGATGGTCCCAGAACCAGCGAAGATGATAAGCCTGCGCGCCAAATGAAGCTGTCAGCTGAAATTCTTGATCGGCCAGTCGGGCAATGGTGAAATCACCAATGAGACGACCTTTTGGACTGAGCATCGGGCTTAAGGACAGGCGGCCGACTTTGGGAATACGACCAGCCATGATTGTATCCAACCAATCAGCTGCGCCAGGGCCGGAAATTTTATACTTTCCGAAATTATGCACCTCCGTGATACCAACAGCTGTTCTAACAGCGTTGCATTCCTGAGCGATGGCTTCAAACGCATTGGACCGTCTAAAGCTGGGGGTCTCGTGTAGCGGTTCCCCGTCCAATGCGAAGTAATTGACAACTTCCATGCCATATCCTTGACCGAATACGGCATTTCTTTCTTTCCAGACAGAATAAGCGGGGGTCGTTTGATAGGGGCGTGCTGCTGGCAATTCTTCATTCGGATAGCTAATGGTAAATCTGCGTTGATAGTTTTCCGTCACTTTTTTTCGAGCATAGGCCCGTGAAGAGTAATCCCCGTATCTCGCTACATCCATGGCAAAGACATCTTGTGTTGGTTCGCCTTCGATCATCCATTCTGCGATTGTCAAACCGACGCCACCACCTTGACTAAAACCCGCCATGACGGCGCATGCGGACCAGTAGTTTTTTACACCGGGGACGGGGCCGACAAGAGGGTTTCCGTCCGGAGCAAAGGTAAAGGGGCCGTTGATGACATTCTTGATGCCCGCTCGCTCCAGAACCGGAAAGCGATTAAAGGCAAATTCCATGCTGTCGCCGATACGATCCAGTTTGTTGGGCAAGAGCTCATGGCCGAAATCCAGGGGTGTGCCATTGACGGCCCAGGGATCACAGGCCTGCTCATAGAAACCAATGCAAATCCCGCGACCTTCCTGACGCAAATAGCTTTCACCTTCCGGATCCATCACATGAGGATGTTCTTTTCCGAGTTCATAAATCTCCGGAATATCTTCTGTAATAAGATACTGATGCTCCATTGGGTGGAGGGGGAGAAAAATTCCGACCATTTCTCCAAGTTCACGAGCCCATAACCCGCCGGCGTTGACCACATGCTCTGCATGTATGGTTCCATCCTTAGTAACAACATCCCAACTGCCGTCCGGTCGATGATTGAGCTCGCGAACGGGGTTGCGAAGATAAATTTCTGCGCCCAGTTTGCGGGCGCATTGGGCATAAGCCTGCGTTGTTCCCGATGGATCAAGGTGACCGTCCAGTGGATCGTAGAGGCCGCCGATGACGCCATCTACATTCGTGATCGGCGAAAGCTTTTTGATTTCCTCCGGCGTCACAAGATGAGTATCCAGTCCCATATACCGGTGTTTTGCCCGTTCAGCTTTAAGATAATCCATTCGGTCTTCTGTGCCAGCGAGCGTCACGCCGCCCACATGATGTAATCCACAAGATTGGCCGGAAAGCTCTTCCAGTTCTTTGTAAAGACGAATTGTATATCCCTGAAGAGCCGCGATATTGGTATCTGAATTGAGCGTATGAAACCCACCAGCGGCGTGCCATGTAGAACCGGAGGTTAATTCCGATCGTTCGATAAGCGCAATATCCGTCCATCCAAGCTTTGCCAAATGGTACAAAACCGAGCACCCAACGACACCACCACCGATCACGGCTACTTTGACATGGGACTTCATATTTTTCCCTTTCAGATTATTTAGCCAAGGACTGTGAAGCTACTGTCCTGACTAACCTCTCGATTACGAGAGAAGGTTGCCATGGATAATTCATATCCAACATTTTCAAGATAAAAACTAACGGGGTCGGAGTCATGGTCCCGGCCATTTTCACATTCACGGATGAGTTTCTCCATCATACGTCCTGCCACCGGTGCATTTTTAAACTGATTACCACTTGTTCCGATGGCCAGATAAAAACCGTCAAGGCTGGTTTTGTCATATATTGGGACCCAATCCTTTGTCACGTCATAAAGGGACACAACGCCTTTAGCCTGTTGCGGTATACCCATTTCCGGGAAACGTTGCGCAAGACGCAAGACTTGTGCATTCCACTGTTCCGTAAAATTCTCATCGAAGTTATCTGGATCGACCCACTCCTGAACATCACATTCAGGATCTTCGGATCCAATAAGAATATGATTTCCAAGTTCTGGTCGGCAATAGATACCCGCATCACTGTCCGACAGGACAACGCCATCCTTTTCAAAGTCAAAATTAGCGGGGGAAGGGACATGAGCCACTTCATGGCGCAACGCTCGGGTCGTCATTTTCATATCGTCGAGAACATTTGCCATTTCATTAATCTTGGAAGAATGTGGTCCTGCTACATTGACAACGATCGGCGCGTCAATTTCGCTACCGTCCTTTAATGTAACACCTGTGACATTTCCGCTTTTCTGACGGATTGTTGTCACTTCTTTATTGAACCTAAAAAGCGCACCGTGAGCTTCAGCTGCACGCTGTGCATTATGGGCCGCTAATTGTGGATCACTAACATAGCCGCCGCGCGGGAAAAACACGCCACCGCTGACTGCATCACCTGTGGGTTCCCCGAAGTCAGGATCATTCGGTCTTTTTACCGGTTCGAACTGATGGGTATCCATGATGGGGAGCTTGTCGCGCATTTGCTCTACGGTGAGATCTTCATAGGGGCAGTTAATGCGGTCCATAAGATCGCATATTTTCGACATATGATTATTGTGGGGTGTTTTAACGATCAAAGCGCCTGTATTGTTATATTTGATCAATCCTTTTTCATCTTCAACACCAATATAGCTCGCCCAATCTGTCCAATAGAACCAGCCTTCGTAGGCGAGGGCGCAGGTATCAATGGATGAATAATATGTCCGGATGATAGCGCAGGAGGCGGCAGTCGATCCATAGCCAGATGTTGGCAACCGATCAAGAGACAGAACCTTCCGTCCTGATTTTGCCAGCTCAAATGCAATGCAGGCTCCAATTACGCCCGCACCAATAATAATCGCGTCAAATTTTTCGCTCATCACCCTTTTCTCCCTCTTTAGTCGGGCTTAATAAATCAAAACATTTCACCTCTTCTGCCGCTGTTGCAAGTTTAAAAATGTGCAAATGATCTATTGTTTGCGAATAATTAATTTTGTGTCGTTACTGTACAAAAGCGGGTCGGAAAGGAGTAAATTTCTCATGAGAAAAACAGAGCGAAAAGAAGCTTGGCTGACTATTTAGCATATTTGGGTGTGAGTCGTTTTTGAGATAAGGAAAACTTGTAAAAAGTCTCCGTACCCATCTATCAGCAATTGACGTATCGTCGATTTAACTTAAATAAATAGTATTTAGCGGGCTATTGTGATGAATAGAATATCAATAAAACAGATGCTTAGTGGTTGGATCGTGGGGCTGAGCATGGTCGTTTCAGCTGTGGCAATGACATTCTCTATTGCCCATTCGGAGACAATCAATATTGGTAATTTTGAAGAATTGGATAAGTATTTTATTGATCGGAACTACGTTGTCGAAAAATGGATTAATGGTAGCCAGAAGATTCCGCCAATCGTTATTTTGGATATTCCCAATAGTTGGCGTAAAAAAGTTGCGCCCTCTTTAACAGTAGCAAACAAAAAGAAGACATTCTTTAGATTTGCAATCCCCTTGGCCTTAGTGGGAAACAGCCTTGTATTGCGGGACCGTGAAAAACTTTCTCGACTGAAAACTGCGCACAAAGCTGGCTCTCTTGACACACATGATCAGAAGTGGCTTCGAAAAAAAGCCGGAGACTACCAACTACCACATGTTGAAATTGATGATACTCTGTTTTCCGGGCTGCAAAACCGTATGGATATTGTCCCTGCGAGCCTGATGATAGCGCAAATGGCTGATGAAAGTGGTTGGGGGACATCCCGATTTGCGGCCGAAGGGAACGCATTATTCGGTCAATGGAGCTATACAGGCGGCATTAAACCAAAGGAACAACGGAAAAGTAAAGGCACCTATAGTATTAAGGCCTTTAAAACACCGCTCGCGTCCATCCAGGCCTATATGCTGAATTTAAATTCTAATACGGCCTATGATGGATTTCGTAAACAGCGCGCCTCTATCCGATTGAAAGGTCAGACACCTACCGGTCCGGGATTGGTCGGAACGTTGATCAATTATTCCGAACGGAGAGAAGCCTATGTCAAAGATCTGCAAAATATGATGCGACGTAATAAATTGCCTTTGCTGGATACGGCTGAACTCCATGGCGGTGAAACAGTTTATATTCGGCTTGCCGAAGACAGTAGTTAATCTACTGCCTTAGAAAGAATGTTTGATACGGTTTCTGACTTACGCTTGTCGACAGATTTGAATCGAAGACGAACGAGCCTGTTTAAGTTGGTCAGGCCATCCAGAAGCCCTGGTATAATAACTTCCGAAGGTTTCTTTTGCTGAGCGAGTTGTCTCAACGCGGTCAGCATTGTATCCGGATCCCGGACACCATCATCTATCAGGACCCCAATTAATCCAGTCTCTGCCGCCCGCGTGGACCGAATATACTGTTCGAGCCTGGGAACGGTTCGGGGGATAATCAAAGCTCTTTTGTCCATAGAGAGAATTTCGCAAAAGGTGTTGTATCCACCCATAGCAACGACTGCAGACGCTTCTTCCATCAGGCTTTCAAGGTGACTATCAAATGTTACCGCACGAACCCGATCGAGTTTCGCAATTCTATCACGGAAACTTGCGCGAATTTCCGGAGGCATAAATGGCCCCAGAACGAAAAGAGCAGATAGGGGCGGTTCTTTCTCTTCTTCATAGGCCCGCAGCACCCAGTCGATTAAAACTTCCCCATCGCCGCCACCGCCTACAGTGATTAACGCATATGGCTCATTCATCTCACTAAGGATGGCCGGATCTGTTCCAGATTGCACCGCGCGCGGTAAATATCCAGTGTAGGAAATTTTGCGCTTTACCCGGGCCGAAATCTCAATTTCCGCCAGTGGGTTATAAATTTGCTTTACGCCAAAGATCCAAATGTCATCATATAAATTTTCCAGCGCGGGAAGAACATTCTTTCGTTTCCATTCCGGAACAAGGAGGGCTGGATCGTCGAGAACATCTCGCAAACCCAGGACGAGATGAGTTCCGCGCTTTTTAAGTATCTCCAATGTTTCCGCGACTTCACCACGTAATCCATATGGCTCTTTGTCGACAATGAATATATCGGGATCAAACGTCTCCGCCGTATGGCGAATGATGGACGCGCGCATGGCCAGCGTTTGTTCCGTATCGATATGCAGACTCAACGATGTATATTCACCATTCCGCAGCTTAATAATTCCCGGTATCCGCACGAAATCAACTCTGGACTTGAAATCAAAGCTTCCAATAATTGGAGATCCGGAAAGGATCAAAACTGACAAGTTTGGATTTTTTTCGACAAGTGAGTTAGCCATTGTTCGGCAGCGTCTAAGATGACCAAGGCCAAAGGAGTCATGGCTATAGATCAAAATGCGACGGCCGCCCTTTTTTACCGCCATCTATTCATCTCCTGTCCAAATGCACATGCCTGGATACTCTAAATGCTTCGTATATAGGTATATACATTCCCTGAATAGGGATTGCACGAAGAAATCAACCGATCGGTAGTATTCAAATTGTTCAACCAGAATCCCGCCAGATGATCTGCGGGGTAGGGTTAAAACCGCTATTCAAGTAAAACGAGAAGCCCGCGTCGGCTGGAGATATTTTTCTCTCGCCGATCTTTTACAAACTAGCGTGCGGCTTGTGCGACAACTAAATGTCATTATTTTCATGTAGAAAATAATGTAGATGTTTTAGAAGCACTTTATGCCATCGCCAAATTCTTAACAATTATACGATTTTCCAGCTAAGGCTGGCCAATCATCTGGCGTTATGAATAATCTAGTATTAGATTTGAAAATACCCGAGTCCGATGAGCGAAATAGGCAAACCATAATGGGGGTATTCCCGCTTTTCAGCAATTCAGCTGCCTGCTTTTCCAAAGCCGCCACGTCGCCTGAAACAACTTCGTCGGAATAATAGAAACTTGTGAACCATTGGGCTTTACTCAAAATCAGAAAGTGAGTGAAACCTTGACTGGCTAGCCTGTTGATGTTTTTCAAAGTAACCCAGGATCCAGATTGACAGGTATTGGAAATTTCCGACGGAAGAGACGTTATCTGCGTTGGTGGGCCCGGTAGTGGCTGGAACAGAACACCTTTCATCATGGCAGAGGAAACAACCTCTTTTACATTTAACGCCGCCAGCAGCTCACGTGCTTCCGGTACCTCAATAAGCGGGATCTGATGATCAAATATGCGCTTTAGTTTTACATTGAGGGCGTCTTTCAATCTTGGACCGACGAAATGAGATGCCTGTCGACCGTTTCCAATATTCAGATAGAATTTTACCGCTATTTCCCAGTGAAATACTCTCTTTTCATGTTCGAATATAACATCAATTTCACCAATTGTTCGGGTGCCTTGAAAAACCTGAAGATTGGAACTGATGAGGGAAACCGAGGGTAGGTTAGAAAGCCAGAATAAAATCAAATGTTCAAAATAGACGCCGAGAACTCTGGTTTCTTTATTGGCTAAATAATCAAGAAGCTGCGCCGGGTTAGCCCGTAATTTTTCGATAAATTCAGTAGTTTCGGAATCTGCAAATAAATTTGGGCGAGGGGCTTGTTTAAGAAGGAGAGGGGAAGAAATCACCCATTCTAAATCGCGAACAGGAGATGGAATACGGGTGCCATCTGCGATGAGAGGGGGCATCAGGATAAACTGTAAAACATGCGTATAGAAGTGACGAACAAAAAGAATGCAAACGTCTTCTTGAGCAAGCCCGTATTGATGCGATGGGCAATCTTTGCACCAAAGGGAGCAAATAAAACGGTCATCGGCACAATCATCATAAATCCCAATATATTGACATATCCATAATTGCTTACAGGAAGGCCCTTTGCATCCAGTCCAGATAACAAAAACCCTATTGTTCCGGGAATGGCAATAATCAATCCAATAGCAGCTGACGTCCCAACGGCCTTACGAATGGGAACATTATATAGCGTGAGAATGGGGACAGCCAAAGTACCACCGCCGATACCCATCATTGCCGAAAACCAGCCGATCAATAGCGCTAACGATTCTTTCAGTGGAGATTTTGGCAAGGACTCTGAAAACTTCAGTGTATCGGGGCGAAAGGCCATATTGACGGCAACTATTAATGCTAATACGGCGAAAACCAGGGTTAGAATAAATGCGTTAGCAAACCCGGCGAGGACAGTACCGCCAATAACCCCGATAAAGATCATTGGACCCCAGCTTTTCAGCAAGGCCGTATCAATTGCATCTTTTTTGTAATGACTGAAGGCAGAGACCGCAGAGGTTGGAATGATGATGGCAAGGGACGTCCCGACGGCCACATGCATTCGGATGTCGTCGCTCACACCAAAAAACGACAATACATTGTACAGAACAGGGACGATGACAATACCGCCACCAACGCCTAACAGACCAGCAAGTAATCCTGCAAGCATTCCTGTGACCAACAGAGCGGCAATCAGGCCAATCAGAAGTGGTGTGCTTATATCCGCGAACATAAAGAAGAGCCTTGTGAAAAAAATACGCTGTTTTACTACTGGCACAAGTTCATTCAAATTGGCAATACCCTTTGACTATCTGGCGCGCGCCTCAATCAACGGACAAATTTATGCGTTAGGAAAAATGATACGAAAGTAATCGCCTTAATATCTCAAAGAATGTGGGTCGGGTTAGAAGTTATAATTTATACCAAACGTGAATTTTTCCCTGTCAGCAGCGAAATTAGCGCCGTCATAATTCGCGTACATAGTCACAATTTTAAAACCATGATCCAAGGGAAACGCCGCAAGGACGTCAAATTCAGATCCCATGTCAGTTGAACCATTTTCGGCTTCAAAATCATGATAAGTTGCGCGGATATTGATGCCCTTCGGGAAATAGAAAAAGGGGAATGTCTGGTATCCAATTGAAACGTTCAAATCTTCCAAACCATTGCCGGGCGTCGTCAAAAAAACATCTGCCAGTCCTTGAAACTTGTGACCTGTTGCCAAAGGGGTCTGGAACGCGACGGTTCCATTTCCGGTAAAAACATCATACCCAAGCTTGGCGGTAATTCTCTTCCAATAAATGGAGCCAGAAACAGCGTAATAATCTTCGCTTATGTCAGCATCATTATCCGCATAATTTTCCTGATGGGCGACGGTTGCGCCGTAGCTGAACTTTATACTATCAGGCCCATTTATATCGCCATTTAGTCTGATGCCATATGTCGCCAGCGATGATGCTTTCTTCGCTTCCTCAAAATCAAGAAAATGGCCAAAGCCCGTTACATCGAAATAGTTTTGCCAAGAATATTTTACGTCGAGCAAATGGCTGTTTGAATCATAGTCCCCCAAATTAGCTTCGCTACCAAATATACTATTCACTTGCCAGATGTAGGAGTAATCGATCTTTATATTCGGTACACTTTCATTCGTGACGCGCAGGGAATCGAAAGTTTGCTCGTTCTGGCGCCAACCTACATTGCCAACAAATCGTGCATCACTCAAAATTATGCGTTGCCTTCCGGCTTTTATTATCGTGTCGGTAAAGCCCGCATATTTAAGGTTTGCTCGATTTAACCGAAAAGAATCTGGATCAGCTACAACCGGGTATGTCGTTTCTCCGTTTACTGTACTGTTAAATTCTTCGGATCCAAAATGGGTGGTACCGTCTATTTCGCCGAGTAGGCTGAATTCTTTCCACGTGTTTGTCTTATACCCTAATCTAATCCTGGCCGTTTTGGCGTCGGCATTATTCGCAA
>NZ_JBALWD010000027.1:0-58593 GCF_036960985.1 Sneathiella sp.
GAGAAAGCTGCAATGCGGGCTACGCTGCACACAGCGTCTGAAAAAATGGACATTGTATCTTCTAATTCCTAAAAAAAGGCAAATTCTATTCCTTTAGTCTAGTCAATTAGATGTCTTTCGTCCTCGGAATTATGGGAAAGTCTTAACAACTTTTTGCGAGCATAGTTGTTTAAGAAATAAGGATAACCGGTTTGCGAGAACTGCCGCAAACCGGTTACTTCATTAAGTAGCGAGTGCGTGCCTATTGCTGGTAATTTTCCCTGTCGCCATTTTTTGCCAGTATTTATCAACTTCTTCTTTAACAACGGGCATTAACAGATAGAGGCCAATAACGTTTGGAATCGACATGGCGAAAATCATTACGTCTGAGAAATCGATAACAGGTGCCAAATCGGCACTCGCACCAACGACTGTAAAAGCGCAAAAAATAATTTTGAAACAAAGGTCTTTTTTACGGCCTTCGCCGACTAAATACGTCCAGGATTTGAGGCCAAAATAGAACCAAGCGATTGCCGTCGATAGAGCGAATAAAATCACCGCGACCGTCAGCAAAATGGGAAACCAAGGTAAAACGGTTCCGAAAGCGGCGGACGTAAGCTGGACACCTGTTAAATCTGTAAGGTGAACTTCGCTTACAACAATGATCAAAGCAGTCATGGCACAGACTACGACGGTATCGAAGAAGGGGCCGAGCATTGCTACATAGCCTTGGGTAACAGGTTCATCCGTTTTCACCGCAGCATGGGCGATTGCAGCTGAGCCTATTCCTGCTTCGTTGGAAAACGCCGCACGTTGAAATCCGACTATCAATGCGCCTATTGCGCCGCCAATAACACCTTGACCCGTGAATGCGCCTGCAAAAATCTCGCTTACAGCCCATCCAATATGATCATAATTGACGGCTAAAATGATGAAACCTGCACCCAAATAGATAATTGCCATTAGCGGTACGAGCTTGCTGGTTACATTGGCAATGGATTTGATGCCGCCAATGATCACGCAACCGATGATAGCAGCAACTATAAGGCCGAAAAGCCAGCCTTTACCGGCCAAAAAGCTTTCAGCGCCGCCAGTGACAGCAACAAACTGATCAAAGGACTGATTAACCTGAAACATATTTCCGCCGCCTATGGCACCACCAATACAACAAATGGCAAACATGATGGCCAGGGTTTTCCCAATGCCGCCGAAGCCCCGTTCTGCAAACCCCGTTTTCAGGTAATACATTGGTCCGCCGGAGATAGTACCGTCCGGATTGATTTGGCGATATTTAACGCCAAGAATTGCCTCAGCAAATTTCGTCGACATGCCCAGTAAACCTGCGACAATCATCCAGAATGTGGCGCCCGGTCCGCCGAGGGATATGGCGACTGCGACACCAGCGATATTTCCTAGGCCGACGGTGCCTGAGAGTGCCGTTGTCAGAGCTTTGAAATGAGATATTTCTCCGGTTTCACCTGGTTTGTCATAGTCTCCGCGAAGGATCGCAAAAGAGTGTCCAATTTTACGAAATTGGACAAATTTGAAGTATACCGTGAATATCACCGCCGCTAACACCAACCAACCAACGATGAGGGGAAAGCTGACGCCTGCTATTGGGATCGAATAGAACATGATATCCAGTGCCGCCGCAGAAAGCGGCATGAAGAATTCGTTGATCTTGTCATCGATCAGATGAAATTCCAGCGCCTGGGCCGTACTTGTTGAGGCAAATAAAGCGGCCAGGGCAATTAGAATTCTAGTTGTCATTTTAGCATCTCCGTACTTTGACATTTTTGTATTGTAATTGGCTTACAGGAAAATGCTACTAGGCAGCGGTATAAGCTACTCAGATATCCCCATTTTTAGTATTTTAACCGGTTAATATACGATTTTCTATACATAGGAAGAAAGCCTTAGGATATACACCTTTTATGAGACATTATTTAGACGATAGGTCTTTATTTCTTAAATAAACGGAATATTTGCATGGTAAGTAATAAAATTGATAGGACAGACTACAGAATTATTAAGGAATTGCAGGATAATGGACGCCTCTCCATAGTAGAATTGTCTAAGCGGGTGAATCTGACCAAGACACCATGTGCGGAAAGGATAAAGCGCCTTGAAAAAACCGGCGTAATTTCAGGCTATTTTACGCAGCTGGATCCCGAAATAGTTGATGCGGGGCATATTGTTATGGTTCAGGTCCAGCTTTCCGGGACCACTGGGAAGGATCTAGAGGATTTTAACGACGCAGTTCGTTGTATTCCTGAAATTCAGTCTTGTTTGATGGTTGCCGGTGGTTTTGACTATTTGTTAAAAGTTAGAACCCGAGATATTGCGTCTTACCGCGAATTATTAGGCAACGCCATATCGAAATTACCCAGCGTATTGCAAACTCATACCTATGTCGTTATGGAAGTGGTAAAAGACGATGTGACTTTGCATTTACCTCCGAACCCAAACTAAAATGAGAAAATGATGAAAACAGCAATTAGAGGGCAGATTTTGTCCTTCCAGGGCAATCCGTTCACAGAACCCATGGAAGATTGTTTGTATGTTGAAGAAGACGGCCTTCTCGTCATGGAGAATGGCTATATTTCGGAAGTGGGTCCTGCCGTAGATTTACTTGGGACACTAGCGTCAGATACTCCGATCGAAGTATATCAAGACGCTCTCATTTGCCCGGGTTTTATCGATTGCCATGTTCACTATCCTCAAACCGAAATCATCGGTGCGTACGGCGCCCAACTTATTGATTGGCTCAATAAATATACCTTTGTCGCGGAACAGAAGTTTTCTGATAAAGCTCACGCCTCCCAGGCTGCGGAAATTTTTCTAAAAGAAACACTCCGCGCTGGAACGACGACGGCATCCGTTTTTTGTACTGTTGATCCTACCTCTGTGGATGCTTTTTTTGAAAAATCTGAAAAGCTCAATATGCGGAATATTGCGGGTAAAGTCCTTATGGATCGAAATGCTCCCGATGGTTTGTTGGATTCGCCACAAACTGGATATGATCAAACCAAGGACCTCATTGCTAAATGGCACGGCAGAGGTCGATCTCTGTACAGTGTAACGCCTAGGTTTGCCCCAACCAGTTCCCCGGAGCAAATGGAAATGACGGGTGCCGTATGGCAGGAGCATCCAGGTACATATTTGCAATCTCATATTTCCGAAAACCTCGGTGAAATAGCTTGGGTTGCAGACCTTTATCCGGATCGAAACAGCTATGCCGATGTCTATCGTCATTACAACCAACTTGGTCCGCGTGCGATATATGGTCATGGCGTGCATTTTTCTGACGATGATTTTCGTTTATTCTCAGAAACCGGGACAGCGTTAGCGCATTGCCCAACTTCCAATCTGTTTTTGGGTAGCGGATTGTTTAGTATTGAAACTGCGATGATGGGGCCAAATAAAGTGCGTACAGGTTTGGCGACGGACTTAGGTGGGGGCACAAATTTCTCACAGCTTGTAAGTATGAACGAGGCTTACAAAATTGCTCAGTTGGCGGGCTACGCGTTGAGCGCCTATCATGCTTTTTATTTGGCCACTCGCGGAGCGGCAAACGCGCTGTATCTTGATGATAAGATTGGAAGCCTTGCAAAAGGGTATGAAGCGGATATTGCGGTTTTGGATTTGAAAGCGACGCCGATAATTGATTACCGCCTTGATTATACTCAATCGTTGGAAGAGACGCTTTTCGTTCTGATGATGATGGGCGACGATCGAGCCAACCGGGCAACTTATGTCGCGGGTGAGCGGGTTTATTTCAATGATAGAGAAGCTGGAAAAGAGTCTTTTGCTGAATTTTAAACAAGCAACGTTGATCCGATTACTCCGATCCACCGTAAATAAACAATAATTATCCCATAACTTTAATACGGCCAGATTAATTATTTCCGCCGCTGAGGAAATTATGTCAGTATGCCGAAAATTTTGCGGGCGGGGGCGCCTCGAAATTCTCGCAAACATCTTGTGAAAAAAAATGAAGAAGGTTGTTAGATGAACGCGCGTATCACCACAGGAAATTTATTGGTCGCACATGAAATTGCCGATCTAGTTCAAAACGAAATACTCCCAGGACTAAATATTGACGCAGATAGAGTGTGGGAATTGCTTGATAGCGTAGTTAGAAATTTTGCTCCGCGCAATCGCAAGCTCTTGTCCAAACGAGATGACCTTCAGGTTAGAATTGATACTTGGCACAATGCTAGAAAAGGCATGCCACATAATGCCGATGAGTATAAGAATTTTTTATTGGAAATAGGTTACTTGGTACCTGAAGGGCCTGCTTTCAACGTTACAACTAACAATGTAGATCCAGAAATATCTACCGTTGCCGGGCCCCAATTAGTGGTACCGGTGATGAATGCACGTTACGCGCTGAATGCAGCGAATGCGCGCTGGGGCAGTTTATACGACGCCGTTTACGGAACGGATGTTTTATCCGAAGAAAATGGATGCGAGAAGGGAACTGGATATAATTCAGTTCGCGGTGCGGCCGTGGTCTCTTACGCAGCATCTGTTCTTGACGACGCGGCGCCCTTGTCCAGCGGAAGCCATGGATCAGCGCAGAGATACAGTTTGCAGGGGGATGAAGGTCGACAAAGGCTCTCTGTAACCTTGACAGATGGAACGAGTACTAGTTTGGCGGATCCGGATCAGTTTGTCGGTTATCTCGGTGAAACTGAGCTTACTTCTGTCTTATTAGTGAAAAATGGTCTGCATCTGGATATTCAGATAGACCGTGATGCACCTATCGGCAAAGATCATCCAGCTGGTGTAAAAGATGTCATTGTGGAATCGGCAGTTTCTACAATTCAAGATGCCGAAGATTCCGTGGCTGCTGTGGACGCAGAGGATAAAGCGCTAGTCTATCGCAACTGGCTTGGACTGATGAAGGGGGACCTTGAGGATAGTTTCGAGAAAAACGGTGAGACAATAAAACGCACACTTAATCCAGATCGAATGTACCAAGATGTTGAGGGTGGAGAGCTAAGATTACACGGCAGGAGTTTATTGCTGGTTCGAAATGTTGGTCATCTTATGACAACCAATGCTGTGCTCGAGGTAAATGGGACGGAAATTCCTGAAGGCATTTTAGATACCGTGATGACAGCTCTTTGTGCCTTACACGATTTAGGGAATGCAAAAGAACTGCAAAATAGTCGCGCCGGTAGTGTGTATATTGTTAAGCCAAAAATGCACGGTCCAGAGGAGGCTGCTTTCACAAATGATCTCTTCGCTGCCGTGGAAGATGGTCTGGAATTGCCCCGTAACACACTTAAGGTCGGTGTTATGGATGAAGAGCGCCGGACAACTCTCAATTTAAAAGAATGCATTCGTGCCGTGTCTGAGCGGGTATTTTTTATCAACACCGGGTTCCTCGACCGGACCGGTGATGAAATACATACGAGTATGGAAGCCGGACCGTTTATGCGGAAAGACGCCGCTAAAGGAGAGCCTTGGATTGCTGCATATGAAGATTGGAATGTTGATATAGGACTGGAAGTTGGATTACCCGGTCATGCTCAAATTGGCAAAGGAATGTGGGCAATGCCGGACGAAATGGCAAAAATGATGGATGCAAAAATTGGCCACCCCAAAGCCGGTGCAAATTGTGCCTGGGTGCCTTCGCCAACTGCGGCGACACTACATGCAACACATTATCATCGCGTGTCCGTTAAGGATCGACAGGTTGAACTCGCATCGAGAGGAAGGGCGAATCTTGACGCCATAATGACGCCGCCTTTACTCGCCGGTCAGAATTTGTCCGAAGCCGAAATCAGGGCTGAGCTTGATAACAATGCACAAGGTATTCTTGGCTATGTCGTGCGCTGGATAGACCAAGGGGTTGGCTGTTCAAAAGTCCCTGATATCAACAACATTGGTCTTATGGAAGACCGCGCAACCTTGCGTATTTCAAGTCAGCATATTGCCAATTGGTTGCACCATGGTGTGTGTTCGGTTGAACAAGTTACAGAAACCATGGAACGTATGGCTGCTGTTGTAGACGATCAAAATTCGGATGATCCAATTTATCAACCGATGGCTGGTAATTTTGATACCTCGATTGCTTACAAAGCGGCTTGTGATTTAATCTTTAAAGGCAAAGAACAGCCAAGCGGATACACCGAGCCTATCTTGCATGCACGGCGGATTGAAGCGAAAGCCCGTTAAGACATTAATTTCCAAATTCATTAAGTGAGGAAAAGAAACATGCTTACAATAAACCGGCTCTCCCACAGTGATGCACTCATTCTCATTGATGGTGCGCGAGAAAAATCCCGTGAAATTGGAATACCAATGTGTATTTCAATTGTTGATGAGTCCGGAAATCTCGTTGCCTTTGAACGTATGGACGGAGGTAAGATTACGAGCATAACAATCTCGCAGGATAAAGCCTTCACAGCCGCTGCAGCCAAAAAAGCGACCCATGAATATAACGCCGCTAATGTCCCTGGAAATTTGGTGTTCGGTATACATACCGAAGTAGGTGGGCGACTGTCGAGTGTTGGTGGCGGTTTGCCAGTTCTCGTCGCAGGTGAGGTAGTTGGCGGTATTGGATTGAGTTCCGGTTCACCGGCCCAAGATATGGAATGTGCGGAAGCTGGCCTGCAGAAATTTTATAAAACGATCGAATAAATCGCTTGGACTTGTTTTCGATCGGAAGATGCGGCTATAACTAATTGTCAGATCCCACAAAACGTTTATGGGGCGGGATCGATAATCTGGGTGCGCAATTAATGACTGAAAATGGAATGATGGCCGGAAACGGCCAAACCGAAGGACTTACTTTGTCGTCATTAGACAACATTGTTGGTTTTCATATGCGAAAAGCAATCTTGAAAGCCCTAAGCAGGGTATCCAAAGTTGCCGGAAGACATTTGGCAACCGGGCAATACTCTGTAATGGCAATTATTCATGAAAACCCCGGTCGAACTCAGTCGGCGATAGCAGAAGCGGCAGGCCTGGATCGATCCTCTCTGGTTCCAATTCTAAATCAATTTGAGAAAAATGGATTCATAACTCGCGTACCAGCTGCCAAAGACAAACGCGCTTATTCAGTTAGCTTGACGGATGAAGGCCGGCGGGAACTTAAAGATTTGGATGTTATGGTACAGGAAATTGAGGCTAAAGTTGTTCATGGCCTCGGTCACCAGGATCACCAACACCTTATCGAACTACTGAAGCGATATCACAGTATTATTTAGGCCGAATTAATCTATTTCCGCTCAAGTGATTTGTATTTTCCAATACTGTCTTTTTGAGCCAATCGACGAAGTATCGAACTCTTGGTGTGTTCTTAAGATCTTTATTCAAAAGTAGCCAAGCTTCTCGGGAAACGATGGGCTCGCCTTTTGAAAGCCGGCAAATGTCTGGGAAGGAATCGCCTAGTTGGCACGGTAAGATTCCAATTCCTACTCCTGCCCGGATCGCGTTCGCAAGAGACAGTGCCGACCCGCTCATCAGGCGGATGTTCGCACTCTCGACATTCGCTGCGAGCCAGCGCATTTCTGGAAGCTGAAATAAGTTTTCATCATAAGCAACCCAAGGCATATCTTCGAGATTTTCTGTCGCGTACTTTGGCAGCTTTTTAGAAGCGCCGTAGATTGAAAATCCAATTTGGGCAAGTTTGCTAATCACCATGTCGCCGTCTATCGGACGAGCCAGTCTGATAGCGATGTCTGCTTGCCGTCGGTTTAAATGCAAATTTTCGCTGTCTGCAATGAACTCAATTTTGATATCTGGAAATTTGTCATAGAAAAAATTGATTTTAGGGATGAGAAAATGATTAATCAGGCTTTCGACTGCGGTGACGCGGACAATCCCCGAAGGAGAATTATCTTGATCAGCGACGATATGCGTTATTGCCACGGCTTCGAGTTCAATTGACTTCGCATGCTTGATAATTTTCTCGCCCATGTCAGTGGGTAAGTATTTGCCCTCGACCTTGTGAATAAGGGGTGTCTCAATTTGCTTTTCCAAAATACTTAATCGCCGCGAAACGGTTGTTTGATTCACGCCAAGTTCGCGTGCGGCGGCAGACAGTGTCCCATGCCTGACTATTGCCAAATAGTATTTTAGATCATTCCAATTCATTCTGCATAATTGCAGATTATTGCCGCAAAGTTAATCCTTTAATTTGCAAAAATGCAGGAGTAATATTTGCCGTAGATCGACTTAACCATGGAGAAAATCATGTCCGACCCTAAAACGTTGCTCTCACTTTCTGGAGCGAATACTAATCCAGGCGCATTATCCGACTCGACATTGATAATTATCGATTGCCAGCAAGAGTATGTCGACGGAATGCTACCGCTGCCTGGGGTACAGAAAGCGTTGTCGGCGGTATCCGACATTTTGTCTCGGGCGAGGGACGCTGGCACACCAATCATTCATGTCGCACATAAAGGTGCCGTGGGTGGCGCGTTTGATCGAACGGCTGCGAATGGTCAGATTGTTTCCCAAGTTGCTCCCTTAAATGAAGAGCTCGTGATCGAAAAACCTTTGCCCAACGCTTTTGCAGGCACCAACTTGGCAGACGAGCTTTCAAATATAGGCCGTAAGGAATTGATCGTATGCGGGTTTATGACCCATATGTGCATAAGTTCAACGGTTCGAGCGGCGTTAGATCTTGGTTATAGAAACACCATTATTGGGGATGCTTGTGCAACAAGGGACCTGCCAATGGTTGGTGGCGGTGTTTTAGATGCAGCAGCATTGCATCAAGCGAGTTTAACGGCATTGGCAGATCGCTTTGCTATAATTGCAGGTGGCTCAAGTGATGTTCCAGATTAAATTGGTCTTGTAAATATGGAAATTGATTCGCCTTGATATGAGACTTTGCTCGATGAATGCACTGCGATTTTAACCAATCAAAATGAGCCCGATTGTTAATTGATCAACATTTGGTGTGCCGCGTTGATAACGGAATGTAATAATGAGTATTGTATCGCAAAAAGTGTATAAAATTTATTTTTATCTACCAATGCGCTTGTTTTTGTAAATTTCTCCCTCATACTTTCGTCCTTACAAATAATATAATGAACCCGGGTATCCGGGGACGGAATAGATGAGGGGCCATATGATGCTGATATTTGGAGATTTGAATAAAGCGCTGTCAGTTAAACTTTGCTATTCGCGGTTTTTGTCTTCGTCCGCAGTAATTTTACTGACGATTTCTATGACTGCAGCTTTCTATTTCTATGAAAATTGGTCTCTGGGCGGCCAAGTTACACCGTTGCAGCAGCTTTCTTCTATTGAGTAGCCGATGAATGATATGTCTTAGAAAGAGAGGTTTTTAACGACTTCAACACAATTTTTTAATCATTTGAATGATACGATTGCAATCCGTCTGATATTGGCACACAGACGTTCCGGCCATAGGCATAAATCGATGATCGTTCATGATTGAAGTACAAAGTAAGTTAGAAAAATATCAGGCCCGTGCTCAGGGAACCAACGTTAATGCAGTAACGCTTCTTGCAACCGATTACCTCAATCACTTCAACGAAGCTCTGATGCTTGCTGAATTAGTTGTGGATATGCCGGAAATGTTGCCGGATTTCGCCGACTGGAAACCGAAATCCTACATCAATCATTTTGTAGAGAGCGGTATCGCTGATCGTGACCTGGCGATTGAAGCTTACGAGTACTCACCTGCGAAATTTAGAAATGAGTTAGATTCTACTATCCAGAAATTGGATTCAAAGATACAGAGATTGCAATTAGTTCTGGGTGATTTTGTACTGCAGAACAGGCCAATCGGATGTTCAGATACTATTGAACAAAGTTGCATTGACTTGAGAAGGTTAATAGATCTGGCTGGGTCGATTATTAATGGTCAATCTGATGGTAAAAGTGCTCAGATATCCATATTGCCACAAAATGTATCTGCTTCTGTTCAAGAAGAAGACGGAATTTTAGAACAAGATGATATTGATGCTTTGTTCGGGTAAGAAAGACATACGCAAGTTCGTCATCGGCTTAGCGCTGGTGATGAGCGGATGTGTGTATTTTGTCGTTCCGGTGCAGGCCGCGACGGATAGAAAATGTCTGGCGACCTGGGAATTTCCCCAGATCAAAACGAATTATGTGAAAGCCAAATCAAAACTCAGTCGAAATAAAACCGGTAAACAGATTGAACGAATAGCTAAAAAAAGTGGTTATTCCAAGCCAAAAGGCCACGGCGGCTTGTTAGGGCTGACCCACTCTTCTATAGGACCCAGTTTTGCGGTCTCAACAAAATATATCGAAGTCGAGAAAGGCCGGTATTGTTTGAAATTACGCAAAGTCGATTTTACTTTTGGCATTCGAAAGTCTGAAATTTATGTCGACCGAAAATACCGTAAATCGTCATGTGCTTACAAAGTCATCTATGCGCATGAGAAACAGCATGTTCGAATAAATGAAAAAACGGTCAATGACTATGCGCCAAAAATTTCCAAGGAACTGAAAAAAAGAGCGGCAGCTATTAAGCCATTTTACACTGATAATCCGAAAGAGGCGGCGCAGCTAATCATTAAGAAACTTACTGTGAGTATGAAACCGATTCTCCAAAAATTCGCGGATCAGCGCGAAAAAGCAAATGATGTGATCGACACGAATGAAGCCTACACCGCAACTCAAGCGAAATGCAGTGATTGGTGAGCAGATTATAATTTCGTTTGTAATTTATTAACATTTTCTTGCTCTAATTCATTAAGGTCTATGGCGCAACAAAGATCTAGCTGAAAAATCAGCTGCTTAGGGACAGAGAACTGACATGATCATTGCCGAAGATATCAAGAAAATGCTGCAGGCCTTGGAGGCGGAAAACAACCACAAGCACGGCGGTTCTATTCAAGATCGTATTTTTCCTCGCCGCGATGGATTATGGCAAGCAACAATCAGAGCTGAAGAGGGGCATGCAAGCCTCCACGAAGCTGAACGTGAAGTCTCTGGTATGATAAAAGATATTTCCGCAAATGGGGCACGTATTGACGTGGACGGTTCATTCTTTGAAAAAAACAATCTATTGCTGACAATTTCGGGACAATGCATTTTCCGGTGCGATTTAGTTTGGCGGCGCGGCAACAAAATCGGGTTGCAATTCTCAGAAGATCCCAAGAAGGTTATCAAGGAACTCGAAAAAATATCTCCGAAAATCGAGTCTATTCATAACTGAATGGTCAACTACTCTTATCAACCGGCTACAGTTCTTCTGTACGATCCGGATCCCGCGCTTCGACACAACACGAGAAGTGCGCTCCTGAATATCGGGTTTGGTGAGGTTGTTGCTATTCAGGAATACAGTGAATTTATTGAAAAAACCTCTGCCAAAGAATTTGACCTTGTATTGGCCGACTCGCGCGCGGTCGGGGGTGATCCAGTGGAGGCCGTTCGCAAAATACGGCGTCATGCAATTGGGAATAATCCATTCGTAAATGTAATTGTCTCGCTTTGGGATACCGCGCCCGAGACGGTGACAAATGCGCTTAATTCCGGCGCTGACGATATTATCTCCCGTCCAATGTCCAGAACGCATATTTTGGAACGCGTGGTTCGCCTTGTCCGAGATCGAAAACCATTTATTGTCACACCTGACTATTTGGGTCCGGACAGGCGACAAGTACCTCGGGGATATCCGCAAGGTTCTGCAATGGTTGTACCGAATTCGCTCCAAGCTAAAATAGAGAACCGTCCGGAATTTGCCGCAACACCGGAAACCATTGAAGCGGCAATGAAGGCAGTAAATGATCGCAAGATCTCAATATTTACGGAACAACTAATCAGATTGTCATCTGCAATACTGCTTCTTTCTGATACGAATGATAGTCATGGCGATCGCGAGAATGTAGTCCAGGCATTGTGCCAAATAAATGATCGGCTGGCCTCCAGGATTAGTGGAACGGCCCTTACACCTGTACTTTCTTTATGCGAGGGATTAAGTGATCTTTTGGAGAATATAAGAAAATCACACAAAATCCTGGATGAGCAGGAAAAAGAGCTATTGAAACAGATTCCGTATGCTATTCACAAAGGATGTAAAGAAGTCCAACGTTCGGCTTCCCTAGCTTTTGATATTCGGGATCTTTCTGCAGATTTGCAAAACCATCGTCGATTTTCGAGATCATCGGCTTGAGATCTTAGGCCATAATGTTGACGGTGTTTTGCAATAGTTCGTATGCGCACTACATTAGGCTTTGATGGAATGTACCGCGACACTACTAGGTCTTCTACATATCATTCCAATAAATTAGATAACAATAGAAGGAGTTACCAAGAATGATCGAGAGGAATACTCCTGTTTATGTCCGAGCAATTGGTACCGTTTTTACAAAACAGATTTTACCGGCTTTGCTCGTTATCTCTAGTTTATTGTTGGTGCCGATTGGTCAAAGTATCGCGCAGGACATTTCTTTTTTTCGGATTGGTACCGGCTCATCCTCCGGTACCTATTATCCTATCGGAACGCTAATCGGATCTGTTATTTCCAGCCCGCCCGGGAGCCGCGCCTGTGAAGATGGCGGATCTTGTGGTGTTCCAGGGCTCATTGTTACTGGCCAGACAACCCGAGGATCCATAGCCAATATTGAAGGCGTTTTGGGTGGTTCGCTGGAAACGGGGCTTGCGCAATCAGATATGGTTCAGGCCGCCTATACGGGGACGGGTGTTTATCGATTGAAGAAACCGGCGAAAGACCTCCGCGTTATTGCTAACTTATATCCGGAAAACATTCATCTTGTTGTTCGGCGAGATGCCGGAATAACGAACATTTCTCAACTCAAGGGTAAGCGGATTTCCTTGGACCTTCCTGGTTCTGGCACCCGTGAAAACGCCAAATTGATATTGTCTGCTTACGGGATAGCACCGCTTGAATATCAAGCAATTCCTGTTAATGCCGATAAGGCCGTTGGGATGATGCTGAATAAAGAACTAGATGCCTTTTTCTTTGTGGCGGGGTATCCCGTCACCGCCGTTTCAGAATTGGCGAATACGGGGATCATCGATCTTCTGCCTATCAATGGAAAGATTGCCGAAAAGATTGTCAACGACCATAGTTACTATTCTCTGAGTGAAATTCCAGAGGGTGTTTATGACGGTATTGCGGCGACTCCATCTTTGGCAGTCAGCACCCAATGGGTCGTGAACGCAAATATGGAAGAAGATGTTGTATATGATGTCACGCGTGCTTTGTGGCATCCAAAAAATCGAGTGCTCCTGGATAATGGGCATTTGAAAGGAAAGCATATTCGCCTCGAAACGGCTTTGGACGGCATTGCGACCCCCCTGCATGCCGGCGCTGAAAAATATTATCGCGAAAATGGAATGATCAAAAACTAGAGAGAGACAGTTTATACGGGTTGTATGGTCTTAGGGGCTTTGTTACTGTTCTTCTAATTCAAGGAGAAACCCTGTGACCCCCAATATTGTATCTACTGCAAACGCTGAAACCCGCCCCATTCTTGTCGTCGAAAAAAGCCAATATGATGAATGGTTGGTCGGGCAATCCGAACATTGGCGAAACTGGATAAATTCTCAGGATTTTGTGGCTGAAGGCGGGCGACATATCTTGTTGCCGAATGAAACCTCTCAGTTTGCTTCTGTTTTGTTCATCCGCAGCAAAGATTTTTCTATTTGGTCCCTGGCAGGCCTTTCAGTGAAACTACCAAAAGGGACTTACGCCCTTGAAACTGGTTTGTCGCCGAAACAGGCGACTGATGTCGCAATTGGCTGGTCTCTGGGGACATATGTTTTCGATCGCTATAAAAAGAACAAAACTGAGCCGGCCATGTTGGTTTTACCTGCCGGTGCAGATGCGGCATTAGTCCAACGTACCGTCAAAGCGACCTATCTTGTCCGGGACCTGATTAACATACCCGCGGCGGATATGGGCCCCTCCGCACTCGAAGCAGCCGCCTCACAGATTGCGGGCGAATTTGAGGCAAGACAAGGCAATATCGTCGGGAATGATCTTATAACTTATCATTACCCAATGGTGCATGCTGTTGGACGGGCGGCAGAAGATCCACCGCGCGTTATTGATATTACCTGGGGAAATCCGGATGCACCGAAGGTAACGCTCGTCGGGAAAGGTGTCTGTTTCGATACAGGCGGTCTGGATATTAAGGCATCGGCTGGCATGTTGATGATGAAAAAGGACATGGGCGGAGCAGCGACTGTTCTTGGCTTGGCGCATATGATCATGGATGCAGCCTTGCCCGTGCGTTTGCGGGTTATAATTCCAGCCGTTGAAAACTCTATTTCTGGCAACGCCTATCGACCTGGCGATGTCCTGACGAGCCGAAACGGTAAAACGGTCGAAATTGGAAACACGGATGCAGAAGGGAGACTTGTACTCGCCGATGCCTTGACAGCTGCAGATGATGACGAACCTGATTTGCTTATCGATATGGCAACACTAACCGGTGCCGCGAGGGTTGCCGTCGGGACAGAAATTTCTGCAACTTTCACGGACGACGATGAGTTATATGCAGCTTTGGCGAAACATGCGGAAATCGAAGCGGACCCTGTTTGGCGGCTTCCGTTATGGGAAGGGTACCGGCATCTAATTGATAGCAAAATTGCAGATTTAAATAACGCGGGATCGAGTCCCTTTGGCGGCGCGATTACAGCGGGACTATTCTTGAAAGAATTCGTTGAAAAGAGTCGAAGCTGGGTTCATTTCGATATTATGGCATATAATTCACGTAGCCGCCCGGGCCGCCCAATTGGCGGTGAGGCGTTCGCAATGCGAGCATTATATGCCATGATTAGTGAACGATATTCGGCTGGACCCTAGTATCCTTTATTGACGTCAACGGCATAGAGGAGCTCTTCACCGTTCTGAGTGCGAATGATGTTTTGCGCGACCAATTTTGCCACACTTTCAGGATCCGAAATACTAGCCACATGAGGTGTAATTCGAACTTTCGGATGATTCCAAAATGGATGATCCTCCGGAAGGGGTTCTGTGCGGAAAACATCCAAAGTGGCCGCAGAAAGGTGTTCACTATTCAACCCTGCGATCAGATCTTCATCAACTACGTGGGAACCTCGTCCTGCATTGATAATACCGGCACCTTTAGGTAATTTGGCAAAGAGGTCGGCATTGAGGAAGTTCGTTGTCGCAGCGGTAAGGGGTAAGAGGCATACGAGAATTTCGGTGCGGGCTAGAAATTCATCGAGTTGGTCATCTCCAAAATAACTAACGACACCGTCAATTTTCTTTTCGGACCGGCTCCAGCCTGCGACATCAAAATTGAGAGCAGTCAAAGCCTGCGCAGCACCACCGCCAAGTTCGCCCATACCCAGAATACCGACTTTTCGATCTGACGCGAAGGGTGCGAATTCTTCTTTCCATAGCTTTTGTCGCTGATTGTTGTCGTAAATAATCTCAAACCGATGATGGTTGAGGACATGTTGGACGACATATTCTGTCATCCGCCCCGTTAGATTCGGATCGACAACACGTGAAAACGGCAAATGGCGCGGAAAATCAGGATCGGCCAGTAAATGATCGACACCGGCCCCTAAAGAATACACAGCCTGTAAATTCTTGAACGTCGCCAGCTCACCATGCGGCATCTTCCAACAAAGGGCGTATTTGATTTCGTCACGGTCTCCGATGTCCGGCCAAATACGAACTTCCAAGTCAGGCACATATTTATTGAGTTCACGTCGCCACCAATCAGGACGATCTATATTACTTTTGAACAGCAATGCCATTTTGTCTTCAACCTCTTTTGGGGATGTTTATGTCCTAAGGATATTATCGCCCGCCGTTTCCAAATCAAACGCGGCTTTCATCAATGCTTTTGTATAGTCTGTTTGCGGATTGTCAAAGATTTGTTGAGAATGGCCCTGCTCGACGATTTTGCCATGCCGCATGACGATGACACTGTCTGCGAGCGCGCGAACAACTTTCAGGTCATGGCTGATAAACAAATACGTCAGGTTATGTCGGTTTTGTAAGTCGCGCAGCAAATCAACAATTTGAGCTTGCACAGACATATCGAGTGCGGAGGTTGGTTCGTCGAGGACAATAAATTTCGGTTTGAGGATCAGGGCCCGGGCGATAGCGATACGCTGACGTTGGCCACCCGAGAATTCATGCGGATATCTATCTTGGGCTTCTGGCGGAATGCCAACTTCCCTTAGAATGTCGGAAATCCTTTCCCGTCGCTCTATTGGGTCACCGCGCCCCTCGTGAACGGTTAGCCCTTCTTCGATTATCTGAGCAACCGACAGGCGTGGGCTCAGGCTGGAATAGGGATCTTGAAAAACAATCTGTATTTCAGACCGCAAGGGGCGTAATGTTTTCCAATTGGCGTTCTGGATAGAATTTCCCTCAAATAAAATATCCCCTTTTGAGGAAATTAATCGGAGGAGAGCTAAGCCGAGAGTAGATTTCCCTGACCCGCTTTCTCCGACAACACCGACAGTATGTCCCTGTTTTATGGACAATGACATGTCATCAACAGCCCGAACATAATCAATGGTACGTTTGAAAAAGCCGGCCTTTATTGGAAAATATACTTTCAAATTCCTGCCGCCCATTATTTCAGGCAGTGCGTCATTTTTCTTTACGGGCAATCCTTTTGGTTCCGCAGCAAGCAACATTTGTGTGTAGTCATGCTGCGGGTTCGAAAATAATTGTTCCGCGCTATTGGCTTCAACAATCTCCCCCGCCGTCATAACGCAAACATTCTTGGCCATTTTGCGGACAATTCCTAGATCATGGGTAATAAGCAAAATGGCCATTCCCATTCGCTGCTGCAAATCCATAAGCAGCTCGAGAATTTGCGCTTGAATTGTTACGTCTAAAGCGGTTGTTGGTTCATCAGCAATCAAAAGGTCCGGCTCGTTAGCCAATGCCATTGCAATCATGACACGCTGGCGCTGGCCACCAGATAACTCGTGGGGAAAGGCATTCAATCGCTCGTCAATGGCGTCCAGGCCTACTAGCTCGAGCAATTCGCGCACGCGCGCGGCGGCGGCTTTTGGTTTCATGCCTTTGTGGACAAGTAAGGTTTCGTTTATCTGTTTTTCAATCGTATGCAACGGATTGAGGGACGTCATAGGTTCCTGGAAAATCATGGAAATATTTTTCCCTCTGATTTTCCGCATATCTTTCTTTGCTTTTCCGACGACTTCCATGCCGTCAACGATAATTGATCCTTTTGGATGCTTCGCAAGAGGGTATGGAAGTAATTGCAAAAGGCTTAGGGCGGTAACCGATTTTCCGGAACCGCTTTCGCCGACGAGCGCCAACGTCTCCCCTTTTTCGATCGAGAAAGACACACCTTTAACCGCAGGCACCTCCACGCCGTCTGATTTAAATGTGACCCAAAGATCCTGTACGTCTACGAGTGCCATTATTGGAAGGTCTTTCTGGGATCAAAGGCGTCGCGGATGCCTTCTTGCATAAAGAAAGCCAGCGTCAACATGATAGAGAGGGTGAGAAACGCAGTGACTCCCAACCACGGAGCTTGAAGATTAGCCTTACCTTGCGCGAGTAACTCTCCAAGGGATGCGGAGCCGGGGGGAAGGCCGAGCCCAAGGAAATCAAGAGACGTCAGACTGACAATGGAGCCTGTCAGAATAAAGGGCAAAAAGGTCAAAGCTGAAACCATGGAATTGGGAAGCAGATGCTTAAACATTATGACACTATCGCGAACGCCCAGTGCGCGTGCCGCCCGAACATAGTCAAAATTCCGAGATCGTAAAAATTCCGCACGGACGACACCAACTAAACTTGGCCAGCTGAAAAGTAGAAGCAGGACCAAAAGAATGGTAAAAGTTGGCTCAATGAGCGAGGCGAGAATAATAAGAATATACAGGCTGGGCATCCCCCCCCAAACCTCCAAAACCCTTTGAAATATTAAGTCGGTCCAGCCGCCAAAATACCCTTGTACAGCACCCGCACTGACCCCGATTAAGGAGCTGAAAATGGTCAGGATCAAACCGAATGAAACGGAAATGCGATAGCCATAGATCACGCGCGCAAGAACGTCCCGACCCTGATCGTCGGTTCCGAGCCAGTTCTCAAAATCAGGTGATGAAGGGGCGGGTGATTTCAGATCGTAATTGATGGTCGTGTAGCTATAACGGATCGGCGGCCAAATTTGCCACCCATCTTCTTCGATGAGGTCTGCGACGAAGGGATCTCGGTAATCTGTTGCCGTTTCAAAATCACCACCGAAATCCGTTTCGGGATACGTAACGAAAGTCGGAAAGTAAAACTGATCTTTGTAGGAAACCAGCAACGGTTTGTCGTTGGCAATGAACTCTGCAAAAAGCGAAAGGATAAAAAGGCTAACGAATAAAACCATCGACCAGTAGCCCCGCTTATTGGCTTTAAAATTCTGATAGCGGCGGCGATTAATAGCGGAAAGACTCATACCCTAAGCCTCCCTTGCTTCAAAATCGATACGGGGGTCGATCAAGGTATATGTCAAATCGCCAATAAGGTTCATGATGAGACCGAGCAGCGCAAAGACGTAAACGGTTGCAAATATCACAGGATAGTCTCGATTAATTGCCGCTTCAAAGCCGAGCAGGCCAAGACCATCAAGGCTGAAAATAACCTCGATCAGCAATGAGCCTGTAAACAAGATGCCGATGAAGGCGCTGGGGAAGCCAGCGATGACGATGAGCATGGCATTGCGAAACACATGGCCATAGAGGACTCTGCTTTCGCTCAATCCTTTTGCGCGCGCCGTTAGAACATACTGCTGACTGATTTGATCGAGAAATGAGTTTTTGGTGAGTTGGGTTAGGGCGGCAAAACCACCAATAACCATTGCAGCGACGGGGAGTGTTATATGCCACAGATAGTCCGTCACCTTGCCAAATATACTCATTTGGTCCCAATTCTCCGAGGTTAATCCTCGCAAGGGGAACCAATCCCAATAAGAGCCGCCTGCGAATAAAACAATCAAGGCAACAGCAAAGAGAAAACTAGGAATAGCATTTCCAATTATGACTAATGAGCTCGTCCAGACGTCAAAGCGAGAACCATCGCGGACGGCCTTGGCAACGCCCAGTGGTATTGAAATTAAATAGACCAGGAGCGTCGTCCAGAGACCTAACGAAATGGACACTGGAAGTTTTTCTATAACAAGATTTACGACGGATTCATCTCGGAAATAGCTCGTCCCAAAATCAAACACCAGATAATTTTTCATCATCAGGAAAAAGCGCTCATAAGCGGGTTTATCGAAACCGAACTGAACTTCCAATTCCTTGATAAATTCGGGATCCAGGCCTTGGGCCCCTCGATAAGAGCTTTCACCACCTAAACTTGTGGTTGCCGTGCCGCCAGCAGCATCACCGCTTGCACTACCACCAATTCGTGATGTGGCGCCAACAGCTGTGCCTTGAATCTCCGCAATAATTTGCTCTATGGGGCCGCCAGGGGCAAATTGTATAACAACAAAATTGAGGACCATAATACCGAAAAGGGTCGGGATCATAAGTAATAAGCGTCTCAGTATATAGGCAAACAAAAACTACCCCCTCTTGCCCATAACAAGGCTTATTTTCCCCGGCGTTCTTCCAAATCTTTGGCTTTCACCGGATCATACCACCAGCTGTGCAGAACCGCACGATCAAAACCGGGTTTTTTGGCCTCCGGTTGACTGAATTTATCCCAATAAGCAATAAAATTTGTATTTTTGTACCATTGTGGAACGAAATAGTAATTCCACATTAATACGCGATCTAACGCGCGCGCTGCTGTCGTCAGATCTTCACGTGTTTTTGCTTGAATAATTTTCTCAACTAGGTCGTCGATTGCAGGGTTCTTGGCTCCGGCGATATTGAGGCCGCCATCAACGTCGGCCGATGTTGAACTCCACCAGTCCCGTTGTTCAACACCCGGAATCTGAGGTTGCGGAAACCGCCGGACGATTATATCAAAATCAAACTCCCGCATGCGGTTTTGCCAACTGGCGGAATCGATAACGCGAACTGTTGCGTCTATGCCTAAACGCTGTAGATTTTTTACATAAGGATTAATAATCCGGGTGAATGATTGCTCGAACAACAAAAATTCAGCTGTCATCTGGTTTCCAGCTTGATCCACCAGTATTTTATTTTCAAGGGTCCAGCCCGCTAACTGAAAAAGATTCAAAGCTTCGCGAATTTGCGGACGAATAATCCCAGATCCGTTCGTCTTCGCGGGCATAAATTCGGCAAGAAAAACATCGGGTGGCAATATTTCACGCCATGGGTCGAGAAGTTCTAGTTCTGCTTTTGAGGGCAGGCCGGTCGCTTTCATATCCGAATTTTCGAAGACGGAGCCTAATCTGTCATATAATCCATAGAATAGATTTGTGTTTGTCCATTCGAAATCAAACAGAAGACTAAAGGCTTTACGGACGTGAATATCCTCGAAGGGTGCACGTCGTGTATTCATGAAAAACGCTTGTAATCCTGTCAAAGAAGAGTTTTCCAGAGTATCTCGTATAATATATCCATTGCGGACAGCAGGCTTGTTTTCGTATTCGGTCGCCCAGCTTCGCGAGGTAAATTCTTCTCTAAAATCATATTCACCTGCAAAAAAGGCTTCCAAAGCGATTGTCCTGTCTCGGTAGTAATCTACTTGAATGCTACCGAAATTATAGCGCCCCTTATGAACGGGCAGATTTTCTGCCCAGTGGTTTTCTATCCGTTCATAGGTGATAGACCGACCGGGGCTGACTTTTGCGACCTTGTAAGGTCCGGACCCCATAAGCGGATCCATACTTGTCACTCCGAATTTACGATCTTTGAAGGACCTTTTGGAAAGGATAGGCATCACAGCGATTTGCCGCGGTAAGTCCCTTGTCAGTGCATCGATCCGAAAATTGAACCGGATTTTAAGAGGAGATAGAACTTTAGCCTCAATGATATCACGATATTGGAAGCGGTAACGGGGGTGGCCTTCGGTTTTCAAAGCCTCGAAGGTAAATGCCACATCTTCTGCTGTAATCGGGCTATTATCGTGAAAACGAGCGGTTGGTCTTAAGTTGAATTCTACCCATTGGCCTTTTTCATCTACTGTCGCCGTTTCCGCCAGAAGACCGTACACAGCATCTGGCTCGTCAAGGGATCGGGTCATTAATTGCGTGAATGTATAATCCGTTTTCCCGCCAATATCTCCGTTGACGATACCAACTTTGCCTTTAAGTAAAAAGGGGTTGAGGCTATCGAAGCTATCAATGTCCCGCAGTCTTATGGCGCCGCCTTTTGGTGCGGAAGGATTTACATAATCAAAATGAGTAAAACCGTCTTTGTATTTCAAATCGCCAAAAGTCGACAAACCGTATTTCGAAGCAGGTTCGGCTTGGCTGAAATTGGCGAATAAAATCCCGAAAAACAAGGCGTAGAAATATGGCGCTTTCAACAAATTACCCCCCAATCCTACTTCCTCTATTTTCCCTGTCTCAGTTTGCGTAAACCATCTTCTAATTTTTCTTCTTTTTCAGGATCTACCCACCAACTAAGAATATCCGTTCCCTGCGACGGATTGATATCGGAATGGCCAAATTTATTCCAATAGGCAATACGGTCGTAGGCCGCATGGAATTGCGGAATTACAAAGAAATTCCAAGTGAGAACCCGGTCAAGGGCATGGACGGCGGGTACCAAGTCTTCATAGGTTGGGGCCGCAATAAGATTTTCAATCAATGCATCGATAACCGGATCATCAATTCCCATCAGGTTTCTGCTGCCGGGCCGCTTGCCGGCCGCGGAACTCCAAAATTCGCGTTGCTCGTTCCCCGGGCTGATGGTTTGTCCGAAACCGCCAGTGGCCATGTCAAAATCATAATTCCGGAGACGCTCGGTGTATTGTGCGGTGTCGACGACTCTGGAAGAAGCATCTACGCCTAGCCGTTTCAGGTTTTTAATAAACGGTCCCGTAATTCTCAGGCTATTTGCATCGTACATTAAGAACTCGATCGTCAGCGGTTTGCTTGTTTTCGGGTCGATAAGTTTTCCATCTCTGATTTCCCAGCCTGCATCAGCGAGAATTTTCTTGGCTGTGCGAAGCGGGCCTCTATCCCGGCCGGTACCGTCGCTAACTGGCGCCTTATACGCTTCACCGAAGACGCGCGCTGGAAGCTGGTCTCTAAAGGGCTCAAGAATTGCCAATTCCTTTTCGCTGGGCAAGCCTGTAGCAGCCATAATGGAATTTTGGAAATAGCTGCTGGTTCGAGAATACTGGTCGTAGAAAATATTTTTATTCAGCCATTCAAAATCGAAAACATATCCCAGTGCTTCGCGCAGCGCCGGATCTTGAAATTTTTCGCGTCGGAGATTGTAGACATAACCCTGAAGGCCCGCGGAACGATCATTTTCAATTGCTTCCTTCGTAACTAATCCGGCTTTTACGGCCGGAAAGTCATAGCCAGTTGCCCAGTTTTTTGCGCTGTTCTCAGATCGGTAGTCATACTCGCCAGCTTTGAACGCTTCCAGCAATACCGCAGTATCCCGATAAAAGTCGTAGCGAATGGTATCGAAATTATTGCGTCCCTTATTAATGGGAATATTGGCGCCCCAATAGTCCGACACCCGCTCATAGGTGATATATCTATTGGCTTCGAATTCTTTCACCTTATAGGGCCCCGAACCTAAGATAGGCGTCAGCGTTGTGCTTTCGAATGTATGGGTTTCGAAATATTTTTTTGAAAGCAGGGGTAAAAGCTGACCAACAATCTGCGGTAACTCACGGTTAGGGGGTCCGGAGAAATGAAACTTTACGCGATGATCTGTCAATTTTTCCGCTTTTTCAACATCAGCATAATAGTACCGAAATAGGGGCGTGCCTTGTTCTTTGACAGCCGTAAGGCTGAAAATTACATCATCTGCGGTAATAGGCGAACCGTCATGAAAACGAGCTTCGGGCCGCATATTGAAAATCGCAAAGCTCAAATCTTCGGCGACTTCAACGCTTTCAGCGACCAGGCCATATTCTGCACTGGGATCGTCCATTGATTGAGTGAGCAATGTTTCGAATGTCAGGCCTAATCCGTTAGCGGACTGCCCTTTGGAGATATATGGATTAAGATTATCAAAGCCTCCCATAGCTGAAAGTTTGATATTTCCGCCTTTCGGGGCATCTGGATTGGCATAGTCAAGATGTTTAAAGTCCGAGCCGTATTTAAGGGGCCCCGCTAGGGACAACCCATGGCTCTTCGTTGTTTTGATATCGGTTGCGAGGCCAGGAGTGGCAACCGTCATCAGAAATGCAAAGACGGCAGCAGACTTCAAGATTCCCATTTACGACCTCACTGTACTAAATTTATATTTGTCTAAACAACAACATGGTAGGTTAACCCTGTGACATCAAGATCAATTTTTGTTTATCGCGATGTCAAATTCAAGCCAGTATTTTTATAGCCTGATCGTGAAGTTGTGCTGTTGCCGCCGCCAAAACATAGCCCGGATTTGAAAGAGTAAGGGGATTTCCGTCCCAATCAGTGATTTTACCACCGGCGTTCTCGACAATCGGAACCAAACCACAATAGTCATAGGGTTTCATGTCACAATCAGCGACAATATCAACAAACCCGGTAGAGAGAAGCGCGTAAGCATAGCAATCATAACCAAAGCGTTTGCGGAGTACTTGATCATAAAGCGCTCTGAAGTTTTTAGCTTTATCGCCTTCAAAGAGCTCTGCTCCCCAGGCGAATAATGTTGCCTCAGATACTTTTTCACAGTGTCTCGCCTTGACGATCTCACCATTTAATCTGGTCTCGCCATTTGCCCCAATCCATCTTTCGCCAGAAATAACCTGATCGAGGATGCCCATAATCGGTACGCCGTTTCGGGTCAGTCCGATTAAGCAGCCAAAAGTTGGACTGCCGGAAATAAATGAGAGAGTGCCATCAATAGGATCGAGTACCCAGACATATTCGGCATCAGTTCGGACCTCGCCATGTTCTTCCCCAAATATGCCATGATCAGGATATTCTGCTTCGATAATCGCGCGCATCGCCGCTTCAGCATTTCGATCGGCGATCGTTACCGGGCTGGCGTCTTCTTTGCCAATGATTTCGATTTTTTGGCGAAATAGCGGACGTATTACGGCGCCGGCCGCATCTGCCAACCGGTGCGCAAGGTCAATAAATTCTTGAGGGCACTCTTTGGTCATGAGTTCCCCGAGCCCAGCTTATTCTGCCGGTGGCAGTGGGACGTCTTCCTTACCGAGTGAACGAAGATAAGCAATCAAGTTGGCGCGCTCATTATCCTTCTTTACACCGGCAAAAGCCATTTTGGTGCCTTTGATATAAGTACTTGGTTTTTTCAGGAAAACATCAAGATCATCATATCCCCAGGCGCCGCCTTTAGCGATTAGCTGGTTGGAGTAAGCGAAACCATCAACTGCACCTTTGTCACGATTTAAAACACCGTGAAGGTTTGGTCCAATTTTATTGGCGCCGCCTTCTTCAGCTGTGTGGCACGCCCCGCATTTCCTGAATACTTTTGCCCCTTTTTCAATATCCGCTTCGGCCAAGAGCGCCCCTAGAGACGGGCCTTCTACGACATCTTTAGATGCAATTTCCGAGGCACCAACATCGCCTGTATCAATTGCATAGGCATTGGTTTCCGGATAAGTCGGATGAATGGCAAGTGTTGCCACTTCATTGACGACCATGATGATAAGGGCGCCCGCTAAAACGGCACCGGCGATTTTATTAAACTCAAAAGTATTCATTGCTGACCTCAGCTATCAAACCTGCCGGTACATTTACCAGTAGGAATAAAAAAAAGCGAGGGGAAATTAACAGCTTTCGTTGCTTCAGTGCACGACGTATATATGCAGCAACACAGGAAACGCTATTCTGTGGCATGCGAGCAACAAATCGGAGATAGAAAGAGCGTGACTATTGTAAGCAATCCAATAATCGTAATACCGGCAAGAATGGCATCCACAAGGCTACCGGGGAAACCCCTAGCTGAGATAGATGGTTTGCCAATGATTGTACAAGTCCTGCGGCGTGCAGAAGAAGCGGATATCGGCCCAGCCATCGTCGCCTGCGCTGAACGCGAAATCGCTGATGTGGTGGAAGCTGCTGGCGGACAAGCCATCTTGACCCGAGCAGACCACCCTTCTGGCTCTGACCGGGTATTTGAAGCGGTAGAAATTTTTGATCCTGATGGTAGTTATGATGCGATAGTAAACCTGCAAGGTGACTTGCCAGCTCTAGATCCGAAAGCAGTTTCCGCTGTTTTCCAGCCACTTGCGGCACCAGGCGTAGACATATCAACACTCGTGGCGGAGATAATCGATCGGACAGAGCTGGAAGATGAAAGCGCCGTAAAGGCGGTTGTTAGTTTTTCGGCTGGATCCAAAGTTGGCCGGGCCGTTTGGTTTAGCCGCCTTAAGTCGCCTTGGGGCGAGGGACCACATTATCATCATATTGGAATATACGCATATCGCCGTGATGCATTGAAGCGCTTTGTTTCATTGCCGGTTGCCCCTTTAGAGGCCCGTGAAAAGCTTGAGCAATTGCGCGCCCTAGAGGCTGGAATGAGAATCGATGCGGCCATCGTTGACACCGTGCCGCTTGGTGTTGATACTCCCGAGGATTTAGCGCGTATGCGCCAGTTGTTTACCTCGTCCTCTGAATGAGGACTTCATTGAAACGGAATTTTGATCATGTCCGATTTGGATCCTGAAAACTGCATTACCTTTCAAGGTGTGCCCGGTGCTTATGGCCATTTGTCTTGCAGCACAGTATTTCCAAAAATGGATGCGATAGCGTGCGATACGTTTTCTGAAGCATTGACGGCTGTTCGTGAAGGCCGTGCGCAATTGGCCATGATTCCGATTGAAAATTCTCTAGGTGGACGCGTTGCTGATATCCATCATCTTTTACCCGAATCGGGCCTGTATATTATTGGGGAACATTTTCAACCGGTTCAGCACCAACTACTTGGCGTGCCCGGATCGACCCTGTCGGACGTTAAGGCTGTCCATAGCCATGAACAAGCTCTTTCGCAATGCCGCGGTTTAACTCGCGATCTTGGAATCGAACCAATTATCCATGCTGATACCGCGGGCTCCGCAAAAATGATCGCAGATTTGGGCGATAAAAGTCAGGCGTCGATTGCATCAAGTCTGGCAGGAAAAATTTATGGCCTGGAAGTTTTACGGGATCGCGTAGAAGATCGCATTGGTAATACAACTCGGTTTGTTATCATGTCGCGCCAGAGAAAAGACCCGGACCCACGCGCAGGTAGCTGCATGACGAGTTTTGTTTTTCAAGTACGGAGTCAACCTGCAGCACTTTACAAGGCGCTGGGTGGATTCGCGACCAATGGAATAAACGTAACGAAACTTGAAAGCTATATAACAGATGCAAGCTTTGCTGCTGCGCAATTTTATATTGATATTGAAGGCCATCCAGAAGAAGCGCATGTGGCTCGCGCAATAGAAGAACTTCAATTTTTTTCAGCAAAACTGAAAATTCTCGGCGTCTATCCACAAAATTCTTATCGAACAGAATATAGCGCTTGATTTAGGTTGATTTCTGCGGGACTCGGGCATATAAGCGCTACCGAAATTGCAATGGCTTAAGCCCTAACAGAAATAGAATAAGATGATTCAGAAATACGTAGATGAATTTAATGCTTTGAACGCAAAGCAGAAGATTTTCCTTCTCATTGGTGTTGTTGCCATGGCGATTGTCGTCACGGCCTCTAATATTCTGGTTGAGATGCCTCTGAATGATTGGTTTACCTGGGGGGCAATTTCTTATCCCTTGGCATTTTTGGTGACTGATATCACCAATCGCACCTTAGGTGTCAGATTTGCGCGTGAAGTAGTGAGTGTCGGATTTATCGTTGCGGTACTGATGTCGCTTTTGATTGCAGACGCCCGGATCGCGGTGGCTTCTGGCTCGGCATTTTTGGTAGCCCAGTTATTGGACATAACAATATTCGATAAATTGCGGCGTCAATCCTGGTGGAAAGCGCCCATTGCTTCTTCGGTAATCGCGTCATTTGTCGATACCCTTATATTCTTCTCACTTGCTTTTGCAGGCACGGGCCTGCCTTGGCATACCTGGGCCATGGGAGATTATGCGGCGAAGCTTATCATGGTTGCTGTTTTGATTTTGCCCTTTCGCGGACTTATTCAAATTACTGATCCTCTCACGTTGGCACCGGCATCCCGCTAAAAACGGCTCCAAACTTTTAATAAATTCCCCGCTATGCTATGTTGCTAAGACCTATCTATGTGTAGCTAGGGTTCCGCTGAATTAAGGTCTGGACCGAGCGCTACGTAACGCCAATATCGGCAGACACCTTAAAGACTAAAAACCTAGGGGGGATGGACGGGTGCGATTTTCTGCGCCCGCAACCCGAAGCTCGAGTGTTTGCCATGAGTCTATTTGCGTTACTTCTTATTCTTGCTGCCGCCTGTTGCCACGCAACCTGGAATTTTCTCGTCAAACGAATTGACGGCGGGCCTGAACTGGTATGGCTGTTTTCCACTTGGACCAGTATTATTTATCTGCCATTGGTTGTCATCCTTTGCTGGATGGAACCGCCGACTTTCGGTGTGCAAGAATGGCTATTTCTTGCCGGAAGCGCCGGCATACACATGGCGTATTTTCTATTACTACAGCAAGGATACAAAAAAGGAGATTTATCTCTTGTTTATCCGACCGCGCGGGCAACTGGGCCATTTCTGTCTGTTATCTTCGCCGTTCTTTTTCTAGGTGAGTTTGTTACGCCGCAGATTATTGTCGGTGGTTTAGCTATTATCGTCGGCATATTCTTTCTTACAGGAGGGCATCAGCGCAGCGGCCGTCAATTGACGATGTCTCTAGTTTTCGGCCTGGCTACGGGCGTTTTAATAGGCAGTTATACTGCGTGGGATGCTTATTCGGTGACAGTTCTCGCTATTCCACCACTTATTTTGGACTATGCCTCTGCGATTAGCCGGGCTGTTCTTTTGTCTCCTTACGCGATCACCCGCCGCGCGTTAGTTCGACAACATTGGCGAAACCATAAGATCGCGGTACTTTGCGTGGCCGTCTTTAATTCCCTGGCGTTTATCCTTTTCCTTATTGCGTTGACCTTCACGCCACTTGTTTATGCAGCTCCCGCACGCGAAGTAAGTGTTTTGATTACGGTCATGTTGGGCACCCTATTGCTAGGAGAAGGCAATTTTCGTCAACGAATTTCTTGGGCATTATTAATTATGCTCGGGATGATACTATTAACCACTGGCTAAACAAGGCTGAAAAGTTATGCAATCCAGGCCTTGGCCAATTGATGGGCAAGAGACATTTCTGGAGACATTCGAAGGCCGGAAGGGTTTGTGCTACTTGCCAACATATCTCGAACCTGATCGCGAGTGAACCAACGCGCATCGCCAAGCTCTGTTGTGTCTACAGTGATGTCCTCGCTAATGGCATCGGCGAAACAGCCAATCATCAATGACGAGGGATAGGGCCAAGGCTGAGACGCATGATATCGGACATCTGCTACCTTAATTCCTGATTCTTCAAATACCTCGCGTCGAACGCCTTGTTCAATGGTTTCGCCAGGTTCAATAAATCCAGCCAGGCAGGAGAAAAAATCTGATGGGAAGTTTATACCTTGGCCCAACAAACATTTATCACCTTTGGTCACCATCATTATAGCGACGGGATCCGTTCGTGGAAAATGTGTCGCATTACAAGTCGAATCAGAGCAAATACGGGAATATCCTAGCTCCTGAGGATGAGTTTTTGAGCCACAAACCGCACAATATCCATGTCGATTATGCCAATCAATCATTGACCTTGCTTGCGCGAGTGCTGCGGCATCTCCTGGCCGGACCTGGGCAGCGACAGAGCGGACATCTATAAACTTGCCCCAATCAGATATTGGTGGCTGCTTCGGATTTGCAATTGTCGATACATCGATGGCGAAATGGCAGGAAAAATCGGCTATTCCGAGAAAGATAAAAGACGCGCCGGCGTCAATGTATTCGCGGACGTCGCTGATACCGCGCCAATCAATGCAAGCCGGACCCTGCAAATCGATTAGGGCTTTTAAGCCGTGTAGGGGCAGAAAACGGCTACTTGGGTCGCCGAGTTTCTCGGCCAGCCATTCAGGATCAGAACGATGATGTGCAGCCCGATCCAAGCGGCTGCCAGTAAATACGATAGGTTTTATCATGGCCGGCAGAGTGTCATATGTTTTCAGAGATCGCAATTAACAAGATAACATTTTGAACAATTGTTCCGATATTAAGTCAAAATACTGTGAAAAAGGACTTGCTAAACCGGATAAACTGAATGATATAAGCGTTGGAAGGCTGGCGATGGGCGTGCTCCTCGCGAACCCGGTCAGATCCGGAAGGAAGCAGCCGCAACGAGTTTCGGCGCGGGTTGTTGTCAGTCTTCTTATTTTCCTCCTCATATCGACATTGCCAATTGGATTATTTGTCCATGCAAGTCAGTTAAAACTTTGATATTGTCGCACAGTCTCTGATAAGATCATCGCATGTCAGATGAAAATTCCAGCACTCCCTATCGTGTCCTTGCCCGTAAATATAGGCCTTCAACTTTCGACGAGCTGATTGGCCATGAAGCAATGGTGAGAACTTTATCTAATGCGTTGGATTCAGGACGCCTTGCACATGCGTTTGTGCTTACAGGTACGCGCGGAATTGGAAAAACAACAACGGCTCGCATTATCGCGCGTGGGCTGAATTGTGTTGGTGCCGATGGCGCTGGGGGCCCTACAATTACGCCGTGCGGGGTTTGTACGAATTGTGTCGCAATTGCTGAAGATCGTCATCAAGATGTTTTGGAGATGGATGCCGCAAGCCGAACCGGCGTTGATGATATTCGAGAATTGATTGATGGCGTTCGGTACTTACCTGTAGCTGCTCGGTTTAAAATTTATATCATCGACGAAGTTCATATGCTGTCTAAGAATGCTTTCAACGCGTTGTTAAAAACGTTGGAAGAGCCTCCCGAGCACGTCAAATTTATATTCGCGACGACAGAAATTCGAAAAATTCCTGTTACGGTGTTGTCGCGCTGCCAAAGATTCGATTTGAAGCGCGTTGATGGTGAGACTCTCGCAGCCTATTTCGCAACAATCGCAGAAAAAGAGAAAGCACAAATTGAGCCCGATGCACTTGCGCTAATTGCGCGTTCGGCAGAAGGCTCCGTCCGTGATGGACTGTCACTACTCGACCAGGCTATTGCACATGGCGACGGTGCTGTTTCTGCTCTTCAGGTTCGAGATATGCTGGGTCTGGCGGACCGAACACAAATACTCGACTTATTGGGGCTGTTGATGTCTGGCGAGATTCGAGGGGCTTTAAATCTTCTCCGGTCTCAATATGATAGTGGCGCGGATCCGATCATCATAATTCAGGATTTGTTGGAATTGACGCATTGGCTTACGGCCTTGAAAGTGACTCCAGAAGCAGCAAATAATGTTGCAATGGCCGGTGGCGATGTTACCCGAGGCCAGGAATTATCCGCCGGACTGTCAATGCCCGTACTGGCGCGGGCCTGGCAAATGCTGCTCAAAGGCCTCGATGAAGTGAGAAAAGCACCCATGTCATTGGCGGCGGCAGAAATGGTTCTGGTTCGTATCGCGTATGTCAGCGACTTGCCATCACCCGAAGAGCTTGCAAAGCAGCTCGACCGGCGAACAGATACCTCTCCGACACCCACAGGGACCGGAAATCCCAGTTCGCCGCCTGGTTCCGCTCCGGTAATGGTTGCGTCCTCGGGAGCTTCAGCGGCGCCGCAATCTGTTTCTCCACTATCAGCTCCGGATAAAAGCCCGCGGGCCCATTTGTCTCTTGTTGCGCAGAATGATCTGGCGGTGGACATACCGCCCGTCGAGAGTATTCCCGAGCCAATCGAAGAAACGGTTATCGGCAAGAAATTACAGTCACTTGAAGATATTGTTGATCTTCTTTCTGACCGGCAGGACATTAAGATCAAAGCCGAAGTCACCAATTTCATGCGTCTCGTAAAGTTTGAAGAGGGCATAATAGAATTTAGCCCGACGCCCGGCGCTTCGCCGGACCTTGCCGCAAAACTTGGTGCTCGATTGCGAGATGTTACAGGGAATAAATGGGCTGTAAAAATGTCGGCAGATGCTGATGGTGCACCGACTTTGGCCGACAAAAGGCGACACGATAAAGCCGCCGAGATCAGCGCTTTGGAAAGCCATCCGATGGTGCGCAATATTCAAAGCATATTCCCTGGCGCAACGATCCGAGAAGTGCGTAATCTCGGGCCTACCCTTGACAGTCTGGACGAACACGACATATCCGAAATAGGTGAAATTGATTAAATTACGAGAAAATGGAGAGAATCTCGAATGAAGAACCTGGGCAATCTTATGAAGCAGGCCAAAGAAATGCAGTCCAAAATGGCGGAGATGCAACAATCTTTGGAAAGCCATGAAGTGGTAGGTGAATCTGGTGCCGGCATGGTAAAAATTACACTGAACGGTAAGGGTGACATGCGTCGCATTAGTGTAGATCCATCATTGATTGATCCAGAAGACGGAGAAGTTATGGAGGATCTTATTGTCGCGGCGCATGCAGATGCAAAATCCAAAGTAGAAGCGTATTCCGCTGATAAAATGAAGGAAATGACAGGCGGATTAGATCTACCGCCTGGAATGCAAATGCCGTTTTAGGCAGGACGGATTTGTAGTTGAATGAGTAATTCTGAAATTGATCATCTGATACAGCTGTTATCAAAGTTACCCGGTTTGGGACCGCGGTCTGCGCGACGTGCTACGCTTTATCTAATTAGCCGGCGAGAAAGCCTGCTTGCTCCGTTAAGTAAGGCAATGGCACTTGCGGCGGAGAACGTAAAAATTTGTGGAACTTGCGGCAATTTGGATACCCTTGATCCCTGCGCAATTTGTGCCAACCCGAAACGGGATCAGTCGATGTTATGTGTCGTTGAAGATATTTCCGATTTATGGGCTCTGGAGCGATCCGATGCCTTTCGCGGAAGGTACCATATTCTTGGAGGCACCTTGTCGGCATTAGACGGTATCGGTCCTGATGAATTAAATATTGAAGGACTGATGACACGTGCGCGGGAGCCTCAGATCGTGGAAGTAATTCTCGCGTTAAATGCAACGGTCGATGGTCAAACCACATCACATTATTTATCGGACCGGCTAGAAGATTCTGGTATCAAGATTAGTCGATTGGCCCATGGCGTCCCGGTTGGAGGAGAATTGGATTATCTAGACGATGGGACGTTGTCTGCGGCATTGAAGTCGCGACGTTCCATGGGGAATAGTAGAGAGGATTAATCTTTTTGTCTGAGTAATTCTGCAGGTGGCGCAATTAGTTCTTCAGTTCCTTCTTCACCCAGCTGCAGGTCTTCAATTTTTTCACCCCGACTGGTTATTTTCCGGCTAGACGTTTCGATCCCTTCAATATCTTTTGACGCTTGAGCAAAATGGCGTCCTAAACTATCGACCCGGCTTTCCAATCGAATAACATCTTTAAGCAACACGCCAACTTCTTTTTGGATGACACCAGCCTGTTCTCGCATCTGACTGTCCTTGAGCACAGCCCGAACAGTATTCAAGGTTGCCATTAACGTTGTTGGAGACACAATCCAAACTCGTGCCTGATAGGATTTTTCCATGATTGCTGGAAAGTTTGCGTGCAACTCTGCATAAACTGCTTCTGAGGGAAGAAAAAGTAAGGCCGATTCAGCGGTTTCGCCGTCAACTATATACTTGCTGCTAATATCATTGATATGTTTTTGCATCGCGGTAGTGAAAGCGCGCGAAGCAATTGTTTTATCACTATCCGTTTCTGCCTGCCGCAGCAGATGGAAGCTTTCTAGGGGAAATTTAGCATCAACAACGATGGAGCCAGGTGGGTTCGGTAGTTTTATTAGGCAGTCTGCTCGCCGACCATTGCTGAGCGTCACCTGAAAGTCATAGGCGGAAGGCGGCAATGCTGACTTCACTAGATCGTTGAGCTGAAGCTCACCAAATGCTCCACGTGCTTGTTTGTTTGCCAAGATATCTTGCAAACCGACAACCTGATTGGATAAATCCGTCAGATTGTCCTGGGCTTTATCTATCACGGCTAGTCGTGCCTGCAGGTCTGTCAAGCTTTTTCCGGTTTTCTCCGTCGATTGCGCAATGCTGTCGCCTAACCGTTTGGATACGGTATCCAGCCGTTCAGCCAGTGTTTTATTGATTTCTGTCCGACTCGCAGCACCATCTGCTGACATCTGCTTCAATTGCCCTTCTAGTTGGGATTGTTGGGCAAGGAGGCTTTCTGACAACCGGGCGAGATGTTCACTATTGGTGGAAGCCATTGCAATCAGTTTTTCGGCATTTTTCATGCGCAGAAGTAAGAATACTGTCACAGCAACCAATATGCCGATAACTGCAATGAGGACAATTTCCATAAAATACTCCCAAGTGATGGCCTTCAATGGCGCCAATGGTCTTGACGAAAGCAAGTTGGCGTAATAGGTAGACCCTAGATCCAGAATTTGGTTTATCGTAACTTGAACGACATCGGAATACTATGGCCATTTTGCCAATATATACTGCGCCAGACCCGCTTTTGAAAACAATCTCGGCACCCGTTTCGCAAGTCACGGATGAGACGCGCCTATTGATCGATAATATGTTCGAAACAATGTATGACGCACCGGGCATTGGATTGGCGGCCATTCAGGTCGGTGTGCAGAAGCGATTGCTGGTTGTCGATGTGGTTGGCAGGCAACAAGATGAACCTGCGCAACCAATTGCTATGATTAACCCAGAAATAACCTGGGTTTCGGATCATGACGCGACATATGAAGAAGGCTGTTTGTCGCTTCCTGAACATTATGCAGATGTTGTACGTCCGGCTGAAATTAAAGTTAAATATTTGGATCCAGATGGTAAACCGCAAAAGATGACAGTGGAGGGTTTATTGGCCACATGTATCCAGCATGAGATGGATCATCTGGATGGCATTCTATTTGTTGATCATATTTCTGCGTTGAAGCGCAATATGATTTTGCGCAAGCTTCTGAAATTGAAGAAAATGGCCAGTTAAAGGAACGAGTAATGAGGGGACTACGGATCGCGTTTATGGGAACGCCGGATTTCTCCTCTCAAGTGCTGACCGCGCTGATTGACGCGGGCCATGATATAGTTTGCGTCTATTCCCAACCGCCTCGACCGGCAGGCCGAGGTAAAAACCTGACGGCTTCTCCTGTTCATCGTCTGGCTGAATCCCGTAGTATTGAAGTAAGAACACCAACGTCATTAAAATCGGAAGAGGTGCAGACAGCATTTGCCGATTTGAACCTAGATGTCGCCATCGTTGTCGCTTACGGTTTAATTTTACCGACGGCTATCCTGGAGGCCCCGAGATTTGGATGTCTGAACCTTCATGCATCCCTACTTCCCAGATGGCGCGGCGCAGCGCCTATTCAACGGGCGATAATGGCGGGTGACAGTGAAGCCGGCGTGGCAGTAATGCAAATGGCCGAGGGGCTGGATACGGGTGATGTTCTGAGTGAATCCAAAGTTTCTATTTCTAATCAGACGACAGCCGGAAGCCTACATGAAGAGTTGGCAGGCGCCGGGGCAACTTTGATAGTGGAGACAGTATCGCGTCTGGGGGACCCCAGCTTGGTAGCGGCCGCGCAGTCAAATGAGGGTGTGACTTATGCTGAAAAAATATCCAAATCGGAAGCGGCTATTGACTGGAGCCGCTCGGCCGAAGCACTTTGTCGACATATTCACGGTTTGAGTCCCTTTCCGGGAGCTTATTGCACACATAATGGCACGCGGGTTAAATTGCTCGAGGTAACCGTCGTAAAGGGAGCAGGTGAACCCGGGCAGGTCTTGGATAATGATCTGACGATCGCTTGCGGAAAAGGTGCGCTCAAACTTGTGCTTTTGCAGCGGGCTGGGAAATCTCCGATGCCCGTAAAAGTATTTCTAAATGGGCATTCCATTCGTAAAGGCGAGGTGCTGACCTGATGCCAAATTATCGGGTTGGTATTGAGTATGATGGCAGAGGCATGGTCGGTTGGCAGCGCCAGAAGAAAGGTGTGTCAGTCCAACAAAGTATTGAAGAGGCGCTGTTTAAGTTTTGCGGTGAAGATATCCGTATACAATCGGCGGGCCGCACGGATGCAGGCGTTCACGCATTGGGTCAGGTTGCCAATTTTGCGCTTCTATCACATCGTGATCCTCAGACAGTCATGAATGCCGTCAACCAGCATCTGAAGCCAATGGCGATAGCGATCACATCATGTGAGGAAATCGATTCAGAGTTCAATGCTCGATTTTCGGCAACAGGCCGACATTACCTTTATCGGATCATTAATCGCCTGGCGCCGCTCACCGTAGATTTTGGTTTGGCTTGGCAATTTAAACGCCCGCTTGACCATGAGGCGATGCACGAGGCTGCGCAGCTCCTCGTTGGCCGTCATGATTTTACAAGTTTTCGTGCTGTTGCATGTCAGGCAAAGTCACCGCTTCGAACATTGGAAAAATTGGAGGTTACCCGCGTTGGAGCAGAAATACAGATCCGGACATCAGCGCGATCATTCTTGCACAACCAGGTTCGGTCAATGGTCGGGAGTCTATCGCTGATCGGAACGGGGCAATGGCAGAAGCAAGATCTGCAAAACGCGCTTGAAGCAAAAAACCGGCAGGCAGCCGGTCCCAATGCACCGCCTTATGGTCTTTATTTGGTCGCTGTTGACTACTAGAGAAAGCCGGAATTTTACGCCGCCGTCGTGAACAGGAAATCTGAGAAAAGAACCTGTGTTAAGATGGCGATCATAAATTCAAGAAATGCAAATCCCACCGCTAGCAAACCCGAGATACCGAGGGTGATCCGTAAAATTCGCCATAGATAAACATATGTCGCGGCAATGAATAGTATGCTGATGATAGCGGAAAGCCCGGCATTCAAAAGTCCAGTCGATAGTACTGATAACGGCAGCCAAATAAAAATTAATGCAAGTTGTGACCAATTATAGACAATCACAAAAACTGTGAATTGCTGGGAAAAATCCAATAGGCGGGCAAAGAAACCCGCAGCGATCAAGTAACACATCCAGCTGACAGCAAGGGCAATTCCAAGGACGATCAAGAAAGGTGTGAAAGAGGTCGCTGTTTCGAATTTTTTGTAGTCGATAGCATTTTCGATCAGAAAAAACGGCAACGCTATTACAACTGCTGCGAATGATCGATAGAAGCCGGATGCGGAGATATTAAAATATTGCAATGCATCTGGATCTAGGCGCGCGAGTCGGTATGTGCCATATAGCGACGAGATTATTTCCTTGATACTCACCATGATTTTTATGCAAAATACCGTTCTAAAATATCTGTGTAAATATCTGCGAGGGCTTCGATGTCCGCAACATCGGCACATTCGTCAACTTTATGCATGGTTTGTCCAACAAGTCCGAATTCAATGACCGGACAATAATTCTTAATATAACGCGCATCGGACGTACCGCCAGTTGTCGATAAATCGGGCTCCCGTCCCAGCCGTTCTGCGATCGCATCGGCGACAAGCGCACTAAAGTCACCTTCTTCCGTCAAAAACGGTTCGGAATTTTTCAATGCCAGAAGTTCGTACTTTGCCCCACAATTTGCTGCGGTTTGATCAAGGCAAACACGGATTTTTGCCTCCAGGCTATCCAGACTATGGTGAGTATTAAATCGAATATTGAATGTCGCCGTGGCTGTTCTCGGAGTAACGTTCGTCGCGGTGTTGCCAACATCCATGGTGGTGAATTCAAGATTGCTCGCTTGAAAATGCGCACTGCCTGTGTCTAATTCGAGTTCGCTTAAGGCGGTTACCAGAGTTGTCAGGTGAGGTATGGGATTATCCGCCAAATGCGGATAGGCAACATGCCCTTCGCTCCCGATTACTTTCAAGAAACCCGTAAAAGATCCACGCCGACCAATCTTCACCATTTCACCCATTTTTGTTGGGTTTGTAGGTTCCCCGACGAGACAGTGATCAATTTTTTCTCCGTTTGCGGCCATCCATTCAAGAACTTTTCGGGTTCCGTTAATTGCGGGGCCTTCCTCATCACCTGTAATAAGCAGGCTGATGGAACCTCGAAATTTCTTGTCAGAATTTTCGATAAAGCGGGCAGATGAGGCGGCAAAGCACGCTACGGCGGCTTTCATGTCCGCAGCGCCTCGACCATAAAGGACGCCGTCCTTGATAACGCTTTCAAAGGGGCCGGTGTTCCACGCGCTTTCATCACCTACGGGTACGACATCGGTATGGCCGGCAAAACAGAAATTTGGTGCTTCGTTACCATATCGAGCATACAAATTATCGACATCTGGCGTATTTTCGTCTGAGAACATAAGCCTATGGCAAGTAAAGCCAATTTTCTCCAACATTTTCTGGAGCACATTGAGTGCACCTGCGTCGGCTGGCGTTACACTGGGACAGTTCATCAGTTCCTGTGTCAGAGCTATTACATCAATGGAATTATTTTTATTCATAGTTTTCTTTACCGTCCGCTTGGGCCTCCGGTCAATGACGAAGGTTACGAATGCAATAAAATGACTTCAAACAATATTGCTTATTCGCTCCGCTCAAGATAAGACTAATGCTCCCACGCGAGAGAATTCCCCATGGCAACCCTAATTCCGATCAAATCACAGAATATTCAAGGAATCGGCTTTATGCTGATCGGTGTTTTGTTTATGTCATCGATGGATGCCGTGGGTAAGTTTCTAGTGCAGGCAGATTACTCCGTTATTCAGATTTTGGCTATTCGTGGCATGTTCAATTTGACGATTCTGTTGACATGGATGGTGACTCACGGTGGGTTTGGATCTGTAAGGACCAAGCAATATAAAGGCCATGGCTTAAGAATAATTTTCGGCCTTTTGGCTCCGTTGCTTTTTTTCATGTCGCTTAAGCATTTGCCCTTGGCGGAGGCAACGGTCATATTTTTCGTCTCCCCTTTTGTCATGACGGCTCTATCCGTCCCAATATTCAAAGAAAAAGTAGGGCTTCACCGTTGGGGCGCCATTTTTGTCGGATTTGCCGGTGTACTAATTGTTTTGCAGCCGACAAGTGGGCTTTTGGAAATTGAAGCCTTTATGGTTTTAGGTGCCAGTTTGAGTTACTGCGCGATCATGTTGATCGGTCGCTGGCTTGGTACAACCGAATCAACCTTCACGATAATTTTCTATATGACCTTGGGAACAACGACTATTACGGGCCTTGCCTCAATTTTTGTTTGGCAACCTATCCCGCTCGAACACATCGGTTTAATTGCGGCAATGGCGGTTCTATCTTTGACAGGAAATATCTGTCTGATTCGAGCGTTCAAGGTAGGAGAAGTAGGCGTGATTACGCCATTTGAGTATACAGGGCTATTGTGGGCGGTGATGTTGGGTTATCTGGTGTTTGCCGAATTGCCCGCAGCGCATGTCTGGACCGGTGTTGGGGTAATTGGCGTCAGTGGTCTTTACCTGGTGTACCGGGAGAACCGCCAAAAGAGTTAGGGTGGAGCTCACTCCACCCTGTTTTTGGACGGCTTAATCGCGCAGCAGATCATTGATGGAGGTCTTCGAGCGCGTTTGCTCATCAACAGTTTTGACAATAACAGCGCAATATAAACTTGGTCCGGGAGATCCATCGGGAAGCGGTTTTCCGGGCAAGTTTCCTGGGACGACGACTGAATAAGCTGGAACCCGGCCAATATGAATTTCGCCGGTATCGCGATTGATTATTTTCGTTGACGCGCTGATGAAAACACCCATAGACAACACAGAGCCTTGTTCAACTATCACACCTTCAACGACTTCCGAACGTGCACCAATAAAGCAATTGTCTTCTATGATAACTGGATCCGCTTGCAATGGCTCTAGGACGCCACCAATACCGACACCGCCCGATAAATGAACGTCCTTACCGATTTGCGCGCATGAACCAACGGTTACCCATGTGTCTACCATGGTGCCGCTATCAACATAGGCGCCCAAATTAACGAAGCTTGGCATCAATACCGCGCCTGGTGCGATATATGCACTCCGCCTGACAACACAATTTGGTACCGCCCGAAAGCCGGCTTCTTTGAAATTCGTTTCAGTCCAGCCTTCGAATTTACTAGGGACTTTGTCGTACCAATTGGAGTTTTGACCGGGGCCGCCTTTGATGATTTCCATATCATTGAGGCGAAAAGACAGAAGAACAGCTTTTTTAAGCCACTGATTAACGACCCAGCCACTTTCGGTTTTTTCGGCAACACGGGCGGAACCGCTATCCAATGCTTCCAATGTTGCTTCGACAGCGTCACGCTCTGCGCCTTTGGTGGCGGGGGATATGGCATCCCTGTTTTCCCAAGCCGCGTCGACGACAGGCTGCAAATCCGCTAATGTCATAGTAATTCCTTAAGCAAGTGAATGAGTATTTTTCGAAAACATAAACTGCCCCGTTAGGATGTCAACATAAGCCTTTTAGAGCAGTTCTCAACCTTGACTAACTGTCCTGTCATTCAGAAGGTTTTGCAGCCAAAGGGCGAGGTTATCTGTAGAATATTGGATATGACCATTCTCAGCTGATTCATGGGACCAATGTTCGTCATTTGGCAACCAAACCGTGATCATGCCCATTTCTCTGGCCGGTGCCAAATTTTTTGCCATATCTTCGAAAAGAACCGCTTTTTTGGGATCGATGTCGAGTTCCTGAACAAGCTTCTCGTAAACACTCATATCTGGTTTTGGGCGATAATCAGCGGCGACGATGTCGAAAATATGTTCAAAATGATGATCTATGCCCAGTTGAGAAGCCACATTCGTTGCATGATAATGCGACCCATTGGTGAAAATGATTTTTCGACCTTCTAATGCCTCCAGTGCGGTACTAAGCTCCGGCGCTGTTGCCAGATCTGTGACATCAATGTCATGGACATAATCAAGAAAGCCCTTTGGATCCATTCCATGATTTTGCATCAAACCGTTCAGGGTTGTCCCATGCTCGTGAAAATATTTTTTCTGGACGGTTTTTGCTTCGGGCAAATCAACACCTAGAAAATCCGAGACGAATTCCCCCATTTTTTTGTCAATCTTGGCAAAAAGGTTCGAGTGCGCTGGATAGAGGGTGTTATCCAGGTCAAAAATCCAAGTATCGATATGATCGAAGTCGGCCCATTTAGGAATTAGTTTCATGACAATGATTGTGGCTCTGATTACAAGATAGAACAAGGCTTAATCAATCAAATTGCATTAGAGACAGCGGTTTGATGATTGAGAAATTTAAGAGGCTATTAAGACCTTTCCTCTAGTCTCACGAGCATTGAAATCCAAAAATATATCTAAGTTTATGCTGCTTGGATCGACCGGAATCGTAAGCCATGGCCCGCACCCGCCACATAGGTAGTGAAATATCGGCGTTTTCCTACGAAGAAAACAAATTGCGAGCTCATAGCAATGATGTCGGCGCGCGCGCGGAGGTTGCTCTTGCAACCGAAACTGAACCAGAAATACTGTATTATCTTGCGGATGATGATGATGTAAATGTCCGACGAAGCCTGGCGCTAAATCCAGCCACTCCGGTTCAAGCAAATGCGCTGCTGGCCAAAGATGAAGAAGATGAAGTCCGGCAGGACCTTGCGAGGAAGATCTGTAAAATTCTTCCGGATTTGACGGGAGAGGCTGCCAAAGCATTGCAAGAGAAAACCATTGAAGTTCTAGAAATGCTGGCAGAGGATCAAGCGACATCCGTTCGGGCAATTGTTTCTGAAGCTCTTAAAGAAGCGTTAGACGCCCCTCACCATATTGTTCTAGCATTGGCGCGGGATCTTGAAGAGATCGTCGCCGGCCCCATCCTGGAATATTCTCCTTTGCTCAGTGATAACGATTTGATCGAAATTATTGCGAGTGGCGTAGCCGCACGAGCATTGCCAGCGATCGCACGACGTGAAGCAATTGATGAGGATGTGTCTGCGGCCGTGGCCGCAAGTCTTGAAATTCCGGCAGTAGCTGCGCTACTGGCTAATTCTTCTGCAAAAGTGCGCGAAGAGACAATAAATGAAATTATTGACCAGGCTGAGAATGTTGCTGATTTGCATGAGCCATTGGCAATGCGGCTTGATCTTTCGCTTCGGGCTGTTCGTCGGATTGCCGGTTTCGTTGGCGCGTCCCTAATTGAAAAACTAGCTCGGAAACGAAATCTAGCACCGGATGTTGAAGCTGACTTAAAACAAATTGTTCGGTCTCGCATCGATAGGGCGGAAGAAATATCGACGTTTCCTGAACCTGATGCCGTATTAAATGCGGACGCATTATGGGCAGCAGGTACATTGGATGAAGAGCGTTTGACCGCTGCCATCAAGGATAAGAACTATGTCTTCGTCATGTCGGCGTTGTCTCTTATGACGGGTTTTAGTCAAAAGAAAATACGGGCAATGCTGGAGGCCCGGAACGGTAAAATAGTGACATCAATGTGTTGGAAAGCGGGGCTTTCCATGAGGCTTGCTTTTAAAATTCAGACGAAAATTGCGCATGTTCCGAGACAAGAAATAATCAATGCACGAAATGGAATCGAATTTCCGTTTACAGAAGAGGAAATGGATTGGCAGCTTTCTTTTTATGCTGAAGATTAATCGATATGGTCCGTAATCATTGTACCGACACCATGTTCAGTAAAGATTTCTAGTAGCAACACATGAGGAATTCTGCCGTCTAGAATGGTTGCGGCATCAACACCTTCTTCAAGGGCGAAAAGGCAAGTTTCCAGTTTGGGAATCATACCGCCGACAATAGTTCCATCCCTCTGCAATTTTTTTACGTCAGTTGGGCTTAGCTTGGACATAAGGTTTTTGTCTTTGTCCAGTACACCCTCAACATCTGTCATCATGATCAGCTTGGTGGCCCCAATAGCAGCTGCTATATGGCCGGCCACCGTATCGGCATTAATGTTATAGGTTTGTCCTTTTGGGCCAATGCCTATGGGTGCAATAACCGGGATTGCGTTGTTTTCCTCAAAATTCTCAAGAATTTCTGGATTAATACGCCGGGGCTCACCGACAAAACCGAGATCAAGTATCCGCTCAATGTTGCTGTCGGGATCACGTTTGGTACGGGTAAGTTTCTGGGCCTCGATCAAATTTCCGTCTTTACCAGAAAGGCCAACGGCCAATCCGCCAGCAGAATTGATTGAGGACACGATTTTCTTGTTGAGGGATCCGGAGAGAACCATTTCCGCAATCTCGACAGTTTCCTTATCCGTAACCCTAAGGCCATCGACGAAGGAACTTTTAATTTTTAGTCTTTCAAGCATGGCACCAATTTGCGGTCCGCCGCCATGGACGATAATCGGATTGATTCCCACTTGCTTAAGCAGTGCGACATCCCGGGCAAAATCATGGGCAAGACTCTCATCCCCCATAGCATGTCCGCCATACTTAATAACGAACGTTTGGCCCGCAAAAAGATGCATATAAGGAAGTGCTTCGGAGAGGGTTTGTGCCTTCCGTAGTTGCTCTTCTACTGTTAATTCCGTGTCACTCATAATTCTTACTCATTCTTCCGAAAGCGAAGCTAGCTCTGCGCGAAGCTCTTCAATTCCAATTCCTTTGGCGGCGCTGGTCAAAAATACTTCCGGATGCGCGGCAGGCCGCTTTGCAAGCTCCTGTTTAATTTTCCCCAATACAGATTTCAAGTCGCTTTGATTGGTCTTGTCAACCTTTGTGAGAATTATCTGATAATTGACCGCATTTACATCTAGCATGTCCATTACCTCGCGATCGGTAACCTTCAACCCATGCCGTGAATCTACGAGGAGGCAAACGCGGCGAAGTTTTGGGCGGCCTTTTAAATAGGTATTTACAAGATCCGTCCAGGCGCTGATTTTTTCCTTAGATGCTTTCGCATAACCATGACCCGGTAAATCGACCAAATACATACGGCTCCCGAGGTCAAAGAAATTAATCTGTTGTGTGCGACCGGGTGTATTGGAGGTCCGCGCCAAGGTGTTGCGATTTGTTAATGCATTTATCAAGCTTGATTTACCGACATTAGACCGGCCAGAAAAGGCAACTTCATTCAGTGGTAAATCCGGTAGCATTTCAAGTGTCGCGGCTCCCGCTACGAATTGGCATTCCTTGGCAAAAAGTAAGCGGCCCGCGTCAATGCGGGCCGCCTTGTTTTCATTCGGATCCAGGTTATCCGTCATTATGTTTCTTCTTTCAGGTTTTATTGCCTGACACAGAAACGCCCATACGTCTCATAATAAGCCATTGTTGTGCCATACTTAGAATATTATTCCATGTCCAATAGATCACGAGGCCGGCTGGGAAGCTTGCCAGCAAGTACGTAAAGAAAATGGGCATGAACAAGAATATTTTTGCTTGTATTGGGTCTGCCGGTTGTGGGTTGAGCTTTTGTTGCAAGAACATGCTGACGCCCATAAGAAGCGGCAAAACACCGATCATCAAGAACTGCGGCGGATCCCAGGGTATTAGGCCAAATAGATTGAACATTGTCGTTGGATCTGGCGCGGCCAAATCCTTGATCCACCCATAAAAGGGTTGATGTCGCATTAGAAGCGTTACGAATAAAACTTTATAGAGGGCAAAGAAAATCGGAATTTGCATGGCGATTGGTAAACAACCAGCCGCCGGATTAGCTTTTTCCTTTTTGTATAGAGCCATCATTTCCTGATTGAGCTTTTGTTTGTCATCACCAAATTGCTCACGCAATTTTACCATTTCCGGCTGAAGTTTTTTCATCTTGCTCATGGAGACGTATGATTTATGGGCGAGGGGAAGAAGAATGATCTTGATGACAACTGTTAAGGCCATGATGGCTAAACCAAGGTTGCCAATCAAACCGTTGAAAAACTCGAGTGCGAAATAAATTGGTTTGGTAAGGAAATAAAACCATCCCCAGTCAATGGCGAGGTCAAATTTCGCGATACCGTATTCTTCCTCATAGGTATCGAGAACAGAAACGACTTTTGCTCCAGCGAACAAGTGATTGGTAACACCAACGGTCGATCCTACGGGAATATTTATGCCTTGTTGATCAAGGAAGTCTGTCTGGAAACGGTCGCCTTGGCTTGTATGTGTAAAGCGTGCTTTGATTTTCGTCTTCTGATCGGGAATGAGGGCCGTTAGCCAGAATTTATCCGTAATACCGATCCATCCGCCAGTAGAATTATAGGATTCGTCAGCACCGTCTGATAAATCATCATAGTCTACTTCTTCCAGCGTTTCATTCAGGACGCCAATTGGGCCCTCATGCAGGATATAGAAATTCGTAGTTTCGGGTGTTCCGTGCCGAGAAATCAAACCATATGGATATAGCGTTACATCCGAAGAGGTCTTATTTTCTACCATTTGTTCAACAGTAAATAAATAGTCTTTGTCAACGGAGATCGTCCTGTGGAAAATCAATCCGGCGCCATTGTCCCATGTTAGTTTGAGAGGCGCTTCAGGTGATAATTCATTTGTTGTCGTCGACCAGAGAGTGTTTGCATTTGGCAGTGCAACGGTCGAATCCGTCGACGGACTCCAGCCAAACTCCGCGTAATAGGGGTTCGGGCTGCCGGCGGGCGATAGTAGTTTGATTTCCGGGCTCGTCGGGTCAACTGTCTCGTGATACTCCACCAAAGTCAGGTCATCGAGTCGCGCGCCTAAAAGAGATACCGAACCGTGTAAAGACGGCGTATTGATTTTTACGCGTTCAGTTTTTTGAAGGCTTTCTTCCCGGGTTACAGCATTTGGGATTGCGGACCCTGGGATGCTTGGTGATGAGGTATCCGCACCAATTGTCGGTGCTTGACCCGTCGTACCGTCTACAGCATTTGTCGCGGCTTGGTTTTGCTGCTCTGCATCGACTTGTGGCCCTTCAACAAAATATTGAAACCCGAAGATAATCAGGAAACAAAGGACGATCGCGATGATCAGGTTTTTCTGATCTGACATTATTTAAACCCTGTTTTTACTCAATGCTGGCGTGGCCGGATGGTTCCGTCCCGCAATGTTGACATTCGTTCTTCTTTTCGGGGACTGGATCATAGCCCTGTCCGCCAAAAGGATGACATCTACTCAATCGACCCAACGTCAAAAATAGGCCTTTTACAGGCCCATGTTTATCCAGCGCTTGCAAAGCATAGCTTGAACACGTTGGGTAATACCGACAACTCGCTGGCAAATAGGGCGAGATCGCATATTGATATACCTTTACCAAACCCTTTAAAACCATTGTTATTGGATTCATCACGATTGACTCCGATTTTTCTTATTTTGGGTCAAAGTGACTTTGTTGAGGGCGGTTAACAAGTCTGTTTGCAGGTCTTTGAAATCACGCTTTATGGTCGTATGCCGACCGATCAAAACGTAATCCCATCCCGGAACAGCGTTACCGGGAATTAAATTCTGTGCAACAGCACGCAGGCGTCTCTTGACGCGATTACGGACTACTGAATTTCCAACCTTCTTAGTCACAGTGAACCCAACACGTACTCTGCCGTCATTTTGATCGGCAGGGACACATGCAGCTTGTAAAACTAGTCCAGGGGCTGCCCATTTGCGACGAACAGAGGCGACACGGAGAAAGTCCGAGCGCTTCTTTAATCGTTCGACGCCGATTGGCATGGATTAAGCTGAAAGGCTCTTACGGCCTTTTGAGCGGCGATTGGCAAGCACCCGGCGGCCACCTACTGTTGCCCGGCGGGCACGAAAACCGTGGCGACGTGCGCGCACCAATTTGCTCGGTTGATATGTACGTTTCAAGAAACTTCTCCGTCGATCATCCACGCCTCAGGGCATAGAGAGAAAACAAGCCCCGCTGTATAAGGTTTCTGCTATGCGAAGTCAATGCAGGAGATGAAAAATGCGAAATTCATTTTTAGGCGGGGTTCAACTCGTCTCACGTTTGGGTGAGCAGGGCTTTCGCAAACGCCCGTGCATAATATGTTCTGAAGACTCAGAGGTTCTAAATGAGAGGAAATCGGATATGCAGTTAGCAGGGAAATTATGTTTTCAAGCTCTTGCATGTGCTACTCTGCGGAGATGGGGCCTCCTAACGTTAGTTAAGGAACGAATCGAACATGGATAAATCCACCAGCAAAAATGGCAGCAAAGGGGGCGGCTTTTCCTTAAAAAAACTCGCTCCATTGATTATCGTTGTTTTACTTTTCGCCTCGTTCTTTATATTTGGGCTGGATAAATACCTTACTTTTCGCGCGTTGAGTGAGAACCGCGATGGGCTGCTGAATTTCGTAAGTGAAAACTACTTAACGGCAATTCTCCTTTATATGGCGTTATATATTGTGGCTGTCGCGTGTTCGTTCCCAGGCGGCTTGCTGATGACCATTACCGGAGGTTTTTTGTTTGGTTGGATTGTTGGCGGAGCTGCGACTGTCATTGCCGCAACTATAGGCGCAACGATTCTTTTCCTTATCGCAGCGACCTCTCTTGGTGAACCTCTTCGAAAAAAAGCAGGGCCATGGCTTAAAAAGCTTGAGGGTGGCTTTGCAGAAAATGCCCTTAGCTATTTATTATTTTTGCGCTTAGTCCCAGCCTTTCCGTTCTGGCTTGTCAACATTGCGCCAGCTTTCCTGGGCGTAAACCTCCGGACTTATGTCATCGGAACTCTAATTGGTATTATTCCCGGCACCTTCGTTTTTGCTTTCTTAGGCGTCGGGCTTGATAGCATTATTGTTGAACAAAAAGGCAAATATGACGCGTGTATGGCGTCTGGTCAGGCGGGATGTACGCTTGATTTTCAGATATCTTCTCTAATCACGACGGAGATCATTTTGTCTTTTGTCGCACTTGGCGTTGTTTCTCTTTTGCCAATTGTCATTAAAAAAGTACGCAAAAGCAAAACCACATAAATAGGATGCCCATATAATGACGACACTTATAAAAGCTGATATTTGCATTATCGGCGGCGGTTCAGGCGGCCTGTCAGTTGCTGCGGGGGCCAGTCAAATGGGCGCCAAAACAGTTCTCGTCGAGGGTGGCAAAATGGGAGGCGATTGCCTGAACTATGGATGCATACCCTCGAAGGCCTTGATTGCAGCCGCTAAAAAGGCGGCGGCCTTAAAAGGTGCGGAAATTTTCGGCGTGACAGGTCCCGATCCTGAAGTGGATTTTTCTAAAGTGATGGATCATGTGGCCGATGTCATTGCGTCCATTGCGCCGCATGATTCAGTTGAGCGATTCGAAGGTTTGGGTGTTCAAGTGCTGCAGGGTTACGGCAGGTTTGTCGGGCCAAATGAGATCGAGGTGGGAGACAATAGAGTCAAAGCTCGTCGGTTCGTCGTTTCGACAGGTTCAACTGCAACAGCGCCACCAATTGAGGGGCTTGAAAAAGCGGGATACCTTACCAATGAAACAATATTTGAAAACAGGGTAAAGCCGGATCATCTTATAATTATTGGCGGTGGACCTATCGGTCTTGAGATGGCGCAGGCGCATGTTCGTTTGGGATCAAAAGTGACCGTTCTTGAGGCTTTTAAAGCATTCGGTAGAGACGATCCGGATCTGAGTTCGGTTGTTTTATCGCACTTGAAAAAAGACGGTATTGATATTCGAGAAGGGGTTAATATTGTCAAAATCTCGAAAGGATCAGATGGCGCCTATAAGATTTTACTTGGCGAAGGAGAGGCGCAAGAAACTCTATCTGGTTCACATCTACTCGTTGCAGCCGGACGGAAAGCCAATGTTGAAAATCTAAATCTGGAGGCAGCCGGGATTGACTATTCCCCTCGAGGTATTGACGTCGACGCGCGTTTACGCTCGACCAACAAAAAGGTATTCGCCATAGGGGATGTGGCAGGGGGGTACCAATTTACGCATATCGCTGGTTATCACGCCGGCATCGTTATCAGAAATGCGTTGTTTCGGTTGCCGGCAAAAGTCGACTATTCGGCTGTTCCTTGGGTTACCTATACGGATCCTGAACTCGCAAATGTTGGGTTGAGTGAAGCAGAGGCGCGGAAGCAACATGGTGATCGGATCAAGGTTCTGGAATTTCCGTTCGCTGACATAGATCGTGCCAGAGCGGAGCGGAAGACTTCAGGTCTGATAAAAGCAATTACGACGGACAAAGGAAAAATTCTTGGGGCGGGAATCGCCGGTGCTCATGCGGGTGAGCTGATTCATCCTTGGGGAGTTGCCATCACGGCAAAGCTCAAAATAGGGACAATGGCGAGCTATATCGCGCCATATCCGACTTTGGGAGAAGTCAGTAAGCGGGCAGCCGGAAGTTACTATACACCGAGCCTTTTTAGTGAGAAAACGCGGAAAATCGTGAAATTTTTATCATTATTCGGCTAAACTTATGGATGATAACGCTTTCGTTATCTCAGTTGATTCGGCTTTTGCTCGTAAAATTGCCATGTTTAGCGTCTAAGGATTTGATCTTAGTTAAATAATTTATGAAGAGACAGGAGACGTCTATGTTCAAGGAAGTTCTAACTGCTGCGGCAATCGCAACAATGGCCTCGTCCGCAATTATTCCTGCTGCTGTTGCTAGCTGTTCAGCTGCAAAAGTATGCAAAGCTTGTGGCGCTTGTGGCGCGAAAAAAGCTTGTGGTGCTTGTAATCCTTGCGCCGCGAAAAAAGCTTGCGGTGCTTGCAATCCTTGCAAGGCAGCTAAAAAATGCAGCCCATGCAATCCATGTGCAGCGAAGAAAAAAGACTAATATTTAATAGTTAAGCCGTTTTCGAATGGTTTGTTCTATAGTCAAGGACTGGCATCATTATATTGATGCCAGTCCTTTTTTTTGGTCTATTCTGCAGCATGCTTTATTTTAAGAAAATTGCCAGCGTCTTTAAGAGCTTGTCTGCTCGGCTACTATTGATGACACTTCTATTTGTCATGTTAGCGGAAGTGCTTATTTTCGTGCCTTCCGTCGCATTCTTTCGGCATAACTATTTGGCTAAAAAAACCGAATTCGCGCATTTGGCGACGTTGTCTCTATTGGCCTCTCCGGACAATATGGTGTCCGAAGAATTGAAAGAGGAGTTGTTGTTCAGGGTGGGTGCCCGCAGTGTCGTTTTACATGGCGCAAACTCGAGGCTTCTCATTTTGAGTGAAAACATGCCTTCAGGTGTTGATGCCGAATTTAATCTCGCCAATAGCAGTCCACGCACGTTGATCGAAGACGCCTTTATGAGCTTAATGATAGGGCCAGATCGTATCATTCGTATAATTTCGCCGATTGAGAATGAACCCAATTCATCGTTGGAAGTGGTAATTGATGAGAGCCCTCTCATTGACGCTATGTACGATTATGCGTGGAATATCTTATGGCTGTCGTTGATCATTTCATTGCTGACTGCGATCTTGGTCTATCTATCATTACATTGGTTGATGGTACGCCCGATGCGGCGGTTGAGCGAAAATATGATTAGTTTTCGTCGCGCTCCGGAAGATCCAACGACAAGCCTCATCGCAACGGCGCGGCAGGATGAGATTGGAGTGGCGGAACGAGAATTAGAGATAATGCAGACAAGGCTGAGGACAGCCCTAAAGCAAAAACAACATCTTGCTGCACTGGGTACCGCTGTGACCAAGATCAGCCATGATCTTAGAAACATCCTCTCGACGTCGCAAATCGTCAGCGATAGCCTCGCACAGATTGATGATCCGAAAGTACAAAAAATCGTTCCCAGACTAATGACGAGCATTGATCGGGCAATTGAACTTTGCTCACAAACTTTAAAATACGGTAAGGCTGAAGAGCGCGAACCGAAAAGAGAACGGTTTTTATTGGAGCCGTTGGTCAATGAAGTCAAAACGTCTGTCGGGATGTCCGCGAGCTCGAAAATTATCTGGAAAAATGATATTCCAGGCGGACTAATGTTGAATGCTGACCGTGATCAATTGTATCGCGTGTTACTAAACCTTTGCAAAAATGCGATACAAGCGATGGAAATGGAAGGTCAAATCGAAATTGAGGCTCGGCGAGCGAACAGTCGAACCATTTTACGGATTGGCGATAGCGGGCCTGGATTGCCAATGAAAGCAAAGGAACATCTATTCGAACCGTTTGCGGGCTCCGCACGTGCGGAAGGAACAGGCTTGGGTTTGTCTATTGCCCATGAACTGATATCCGCTCATGGCGGCGAAATTTCATTGGAACGAACTGACGAATCGGGAACGGTTTTCAGAGTGAAAATTCCAGATTAACCTAATTTAAACCGCTAAATGTTAAGTATATCCCGATGAAACACTATTAATGGTATTTTGTGGGGTTTGCGTTTGGCTATGTTTGGTCTTTGTAAAATAGGATGCGTGATGGGCGCGGCAGTTTTTCTGACGGCCTGTACGACCGATATCGTGAAATCCTTTGATAAACAAATATCTGAATATGCCGGAATTAGCTGTTCTGCGACTAACCTTTCCATCGGCGAAGATTACTGCCAATCACCAACAGAAACTTTTTTGCAAGCTTCGGTATATTGCTACAAAACAATGGGCGGCGTTGATTGTTATCGGAAGCCAAATCCCTATCATACGGAAAAATCTGAAAGAGTACGGCAAACTCTATCCTTGGGTTCCCGAGGTGCTGAAGTCATGACCACGGAAGAATTTGAACTGCGACAGATCATGGCTGAAGGCGTAAAAGCAAGCGATAAGTCGCCGAACTAGCTTCGTATCTGGTCAAAAAACCCCAGAACAAATTTCACTATATTTTCTCTATCCGCTCTTTATTAAGTGCGTAAAAATGTTACGTTACTTAATAACACTCATTGGGAGATTAGAGAGACTATGGCTTGGAATCCAGAACAATATACGCTCTTCTCTGATCATCGATTACGGCCTGCGTTGGATTTATTGGCACAGGTCCCAATCAATCCACCATCTGTAGTTTATGATCTGGGTTGTGGTACGGGAAATGTAACGTCGATAATTTCGCAACACTGGAATGATGCAGTTGTCGTTGGTATCGATAGTTCTGAAGAAATGCTGGAAAAAGCCCGAAGCGACCATCCTTCCATCGAATGGAAGCACGGCGATATTTCTAGTTTCAACCCGACCAGTAAGGGCAATTTGATTTTTAGCAATGCAGCCTTGCATTGGCTTGATGATCACGAAAAACTGTTCCCTATGCTATTGTCAAATTTGCGGCCAGGTGGCGTTCTTGCGGTTCAAATGCCGAATAATTTCAATGCACCATCACATCAGAATATTTACGAATTGGCGCAAGCTCCCAAATGGATTGACATGCTGGGCGGTTTGGTTCGCCCGGCCCCTGTTCATAATATTAATTGGTACTTTGATCTGCTATCTCCTTTGGCCAAGCGTATCAATATTTGGGAGACTACTTACTTTCAAGTGCTGGAGGGCAGAAATGCGGTTCTGGAATGGACGCGTGGCACTGCTTTGCGCCCATTTTTGCAAGCACTTGATGAGAATAGCGTCGAAGCCTTCGAAGCCGAGTATGCGGAGCGTTTACTTGAAGCTTATCCGCAAAGACGTGATGGCTCGACACTTTACCCGTTTTCAAGGTTGTTCATCGTGGTTCAAACCGACGAAGATTAGAGATAAATTTATTGGTCGAGCACTATGCCTTCGCGGCGCGGATCGGCTCCGCCTTGCAGGCCTTCTTTCGTTACCAATATACCGTGAAGACCACTGTTAAGTGTCCGGAGTTTTACTTTATACCCCAGTTTTTCCAAATCGGTTTTGTGCGCAGCCAAAGATGTCTCTTTTTCCAAATCTAAGGTGCCGTTTCGATTGATGTGATGAGGCATATCGATGGCAGATTGCATATCCATATCCCAATCGAGGACACCGACGATTGTCGAGGTGACGTAGCCAATGATTCGGCTTCCACCAGGCGATCCAATTACCATCTGAAGATTCCCGCCGTCGTCCAGCACCATGGTTGGTGACATGGAGCTTCGTGGGCGCTTGCCAGGCTGAATTCGATTATTAACAAGGCCATTGTCGCCGATTGGATTAAAGGAGAAGTCTGTGAGCTGGTTGTTGAGAATAAAACCATCTACCATCAAACGGGAGCCAAAAACATTTTCGACCGATGTCGTCATTGAAACAGCATTGCCTTCTTGATCGATTATGCTGAAATGGCTCGTTGATGGTAACTCAATTGCATTATCGACACTCAATTTTCCCTGCTTTTCAGAAGGTCGGCCAGCGTTAAATGGTATCTGCGAAATAGTGGTATCAATTCGTTTTGCCTGGCTTGCAATATAGGCGTCAGTTAGCATCTCTTTTACCGGAATATCGACGTAGTCGGCATCGCCCAAATACTTGTTTCGATCAGCAAAGGCCAATGCACTTGCTTGTGAAATCAAATGGATTGCATCTGGGCTTCCAGGAGCTACTGCCGCCATATCCCAGTTTTCCAAAACCTTGAGGGTTTGCAAAACCGTAATTCCACCAGATGTAGGTGGACCCATTCCGCAAACTTTATTTTTTCGGTAATCAGCACAAACCGGCTCTCGCATGACCGCTTGATAATTTGCTAAGTCTGCCTCGGTTAGCAAACCAGGATTTGAGCTGTCTGATTGCACTGCAGTAACAATATCTTTCGCGATCTTGCCGCTATAAAAAGCGTTACCACCATTTTGTGCGATACGTTCAAACGTATCCGCCAACTTTGGATTCTTCAAGATAGTGCCAACCGGTTTGGCGGCGCCATCAGGTAAATAAAAATACTTTGCAGCCGCAGTTTTGGTTTTTAAAAATTTATCTCGCTCAAGGAGGAAATGCAGTCGTTCTGAGATCGGGAATCCATCGCGCGCCAATTTTATGGCCGGTTGAAACAGGACGTTCCAAGGCAGGATGCCATGATCTTGATAGGCCAGCTCCATCATCGCAACGACACCAGGTACACCGACTGAGCCACCACCAACAACCGCTTCGTAGAATTTTTTCTTGGTTCCGTCGGATTTGAGGAAATGGTCTTCAGCAACGGCAGCAGGAGCCATTTCACGGCCATCATACGTTTCAACTGCTTGATTTTCGCCGTCGAAATAGAGCATAAATGCGCCTCCTCCAATACCGGAAGATTGTGGCTCCACCAATGTCAAAACCATTTGTGTCGCAATCGCGGCATCAACGGCGCTCCCGCCCATTTCCAAAATATCCCGTCCGGCTTTGGCCGCAAAGGGGTTAGCGGCGGAAATCATAAATCTGCTAAATTCTTGTGCAGTAGCAGCACTCGTCGAGCCCGCTATAATGACTGAGGACAAAACAAGTAGTTTTATGCTGGCGCGACGAAAAAATGCCGTATGGCTCATGGAAAAAAGGTTCCTTTAGATTGAATTTTGCAGTTGCGAAGAAATGTTGACCGATACAAAGCGCAAGGCTAACCTCCTTACTCTAAATGTAAATTTAAGAAGCAGAGTATGATAAAGACTGGTCCCCTAAACCTTATCACAGATGTGGACGGCATAAAAATAGGCAATGCCGAAGATACTAAAGTCGTGACGGGCGTCACAGCTATTATCCCTGATGCCGCCGCAATAGGAGCTGTTGATGTTCGAGGAGGCGGGCCGGGAACGCGAGAGACAGAGGCCCTTAACCCTGATTGTTTGGTTGAGCGAGTGGATGGTATCGTCTTGAGTGGCGGATCTGTTTACGGGCTGGAAGCGGCATCAGGTACGGTGGCTGAATTGGCGCGACAAGGAAAAGGGTTTAATCATAAAGGTATTATTGTCCCTATTGTTCCGTCGGCAATATTATTCGACATGTTAAACGGTGGCGATAAAAACTGGGGCGATACATCGCCATATCGGCAGTTAGGGATTGAGGCGACCCAAAATCTTGTCACAGAATTTCAACTCGGAAATGTCGGCGCCGGTTATGGTGCGACTGAAGCGCGCTATAAAGGCGGGCTGGGCAGTGCTTCTATGGTGACAGACAAAGGAGTACAAGTCGGTGCAATTGTGGCCGCAAATCCTGTAGGCAGCGTTATTATTCCGGGTACAAAGTCTTTTTGGGCCTGGGCGTTTGAACAAGAGGGTGAATATGGGGGTCTCGGTCCGCCGGCCTTTGTTGGAGACATGCCTCTTGATATGCCTGAAGGCTCCAGCCTTGCCGAAAATACGACGATTTGTGTTGTTGCAACGAATGTCGCGTTGACTAAATCAGAGGCGAGACGGGTTGCGATAATGGCCCATGATGGGATCGCACGCGCAATTAGGCCTGTACATACCCCGTTTGACGGGGATAGTATTTTTACATTGTCGACTGAAAAGCAAGAACTAGAAGAGCCTCGGTCGATTGGACTGGCAAGAATTGGAGCGATGGCAGCAGACTGTGTTGCTCGGGCAATTGCCAGAGGCGTTTACAATGCGGAGAGTTTAGCAGGTGTCCCCGGATTTCAGTCAGAGTTGTTCAAGGATTAATACTTAGGGAGAAAGTAATGAGAAAACTATTTATTGCGGCAGCTGTCGCCAGTGCTGTATTTACACCGCTGTCAGCGCAATCAGCAAATGACAGTGCTAATTTCGCGATGCGATTGGAACCACCGGGACTGGATCCCCGAACAGGCGCTGCTGCGGCTATTTCTAGCATTACACTATACAATGTATTCGAAGGTTTGACCCGCATCGATGCCGCTGGAAATGTGCAACCAAATCTTGCTGAAAGCTGGACAGTTAGCGATGACGGTAAGACTTATACGTTTAAGCTTGTCGAAGGCGCTAAATTCCATGATGGATCAGATTTTGATAGCTCGGACGTAAAATATACATTTGAAGCGAATGCCGCAGAAGATAGTAAAAACAAGCAAAAAAAGCGTTTCACTAATATGGCAAGCATCACAACACCGGATGCCAATACGGTTGTGATTGCGTTAAAGGAACGGCGCCCTGACTTATTGGCACAATTGGGTGAATCAACAGCCGTAGTTGTAGATCCAGGGTCAGCATCTGGTAATGCAACAACACCTATTGGAACGGGTCCGTATAAATTTGATAGTTGGATTAAGGGAGATAGTGTCAAACTTTCTGCTGCAGATACTTATCGGGATGCGGCAAATATTCCTATCAACAAAGTGTCCTTCCGATTTATCGGCGATGGGACAGCGCGTCTCGCAGCTTTGCTGGCCGGGGATGTTGATTTCGCGGCGATTCCAAATGAGTTGCTATCGAGCGATGCTTTGAATGACAACTTCGTAATTATTTCTGGCAATACAAATGGAGAAACAATCCTCAGCACGAACAATGCCACCGAAGCCTTGTCAAAATTGAAAGTGCGGCAGGCCATTGCCCATGCCATCAAGCGTGACGATATTATTGATGGCGCGATGTTTGGCTACGGTACGCCTATTGGATCTCATTTCGCACCTCATCATCCGGACTATATCGATTTGACCAATACATATCCGTATGACCCGGAGAAATCCAAACAACTGCTAGCTGAAGCTGGGTATCCAGACGGACTGGAGCTTTCGCTGAAATTGCCGCCCGTAGACGACTATGCGCGCAAAGGTGGTCAGATCGTTGCTTCACAGCTTGAAAAGGCTGGGTTTAAAATTACCATTGAAAATGTTGATTGGCCGAAATGGTTGGACGAAGTTTATAAAAAGAGAAATTATGACTTGTCCATCGTCAGCCATGTTGAGCCAATGGATATCGGGAATTACGCTCGAGATAGTTATTACTTCAACTACAAGAACGAAAAATTTAACGAAGTAATCCGTCAAGCCGATTCAGCTCAGTCACCTGCCGAACGTACGGAACTACTTCAGCAGGCCCAGACCATTCTTGCGGAAGATGCGGTCAATGGCTTCCTGTTCCAGCTTGCACGGGTTGTCGTTATTCGCAAAGGACTGAATGGCGTCTGGAAAGACTTGCATTTGTTTTCGACAGATGTCGCTCGCATGTCTTGGGATAACTAGTAACCGCCGACTAAAATGAAAAACCCGCTGGTGGGAAGCCAGCGGGTTTTATTTTGAAGAGAAGGGTATCTGAACAAACGCTCCTCTTCGCAGGAAGCTTTGTTTTGTTAGGCCGCCACAGAATGGCGTCCACTTAAATATTGGTCTAATTGATCAGCACCGCCGATTTTTATGCCGTCGATGAAAATTTGAGGGGTTGTTAATTCTCCCGAGATTGCGCGGAGTGACCTATTAGTCGCATCTGATCCCAAAACAATTTCTTCGAAATCAAAGCCCGCTTCGTTCAATGCAGATTTAGCGCGTGCACAATGCCCGCAACCTGGCTTGGAGAAAACACTAATGGCCTTTGGCTTTACGGCCTTTGGATTGAGATGCTGGAGCATGGTATCGGCGTCAGATACTTCAAAAGGATCTCCTTCAACATCCGGCTCAATAAACATCTTTTCTATTTTGCCGTCATTTACAAGCATGGAGTAGCGCCAGGAGCGCTTGCCGAAACCTAAATCACTTTTGTCCACCAGCATGCCCATGCCTTGTGTAAAGGCGCCGGTTCCATCAGGTAGAAAGGTTATATTTTCGGCCTTCTGCGTCTTTTTCCATTCGTTCATAACGAAGGTATCGTTGACGGAAAGGCAAATGACATCATCAATACCGCACCCCTTAAAAGTAGTCGCCAATTCATTATATCTGGGCAAATGCGACGATGAACATGTTGGGGTAAATGCACCGGGAAGGGCAAAAAGAACAACCTTTTTACCGGCGAATAATTCGGCGGTTGTAACGTCTTTCCAGGCATCGCCGCTGCGTGTTTTAAAATTTACGGTTGGTATCTGACGACCTTCGATATTTTCAAGCATTTAGTGTCTCCGAACGCTGTAATTGAATTTCTCACTTTATATAAGGAGGAGGTGCCATTTTTGCAAATACTTTTTAGAATTATTAAAAACTATTACATAGTAAATCAAAAAATGAGTGATTAGTCATAAAAAAAGCAGCTGAAGATCAGCCGCCGCTCGTAATCTTAAGTAAGATTATCGTACGAATATGCGATTATCGTACGAATATGTGAACTTCATTTGCGGCAACTTGTGTATTCGAAGTTGCTGACAGGTTTACTCGAGACGCCGGCAATCCCATATTCGTAAGGGACCGAAGTACTTTTTCCGCATTGCGGGCTGACTGTGCCTGGTTCGCAGCAACATCTCCCTGCAGCGGTGAAATAGAGACGACATCAAAACTTGATTGAGGGCGTTGCTGCATGGTTTGGCTAACCGCTTCATATAATGCCTGTTCATAGGCCACATCTTCTCTGTCGAAGCGAATGATAACCAATGCATTTGAGCCACCAGTTACCGGGTCGGACACCGAGGAGGTTTTTAAATAGTTTCTACTTCCCGCGCTGCCTAGAAAGCCACCATTTTTTATGGCATCGGAAAGATTGGTCAGGTTCGCTCGCTCAGCGCCTACATAGGAAGTCTGTCGGGTAATGTCTCCTGAAAGCTGATTTAAAAGCCGGTTAGCAATCACCGAGGTTCTGCTTGCTTCATCTTCCAGTACCGTCAGTTGCCGATGATCTTCCTCGATTGCGCCACTGAGTTCGAAAGTAGATTTCGTTGAATCGAGTAAATACCCCGCTTCGTTGGCATCTGCTGAAACATTATTCGCCAGACCATTCATCTGCGAAACATCGTCTGCAATTTTTTCGAGGCCTTTTTGCGCGTCATTCCACTGGTTTATGAGAATCGGGTTGCCTTTAGTTGTCCCAATTTGCAGACGCGCATTTATTGCTGCCATCGTACCGTGATACTGCTGCGAATTTGCGGCTGTTGCTGCTTGAAGCTCTTCAAATTGTGCGCTGTGCTGATTAATACGTTGTTGTAATCCCGCCAATTCTCCGCGAAGCCCTTCAACGCGTTCACCAACTACGGTCCCTGTGCTGGGCGCAGACGTTATTGCGGGAAGCTGAAAGCGACTGACCTTTTCCGCCATAGCGGGGGCGGGGGCAGTCGTTGTTAGTGTCGGATCAGGATTACCTTCTGCATCGGACGGAGCAATAGCTACACCGGTTGCTGAAGTCGCGGGAGTTTCATCTCCCGTAAGCGGCGGAAGTAACTTGTCGTCGACAAAAGAACAGTTGGCAAGCAGCAAAATAGCGCTAACCGTCAGGGGTCGGGTAATGTTGAATTTCATAGTTGTAAAACACTCTTTGTTTCTATGCTCGCAAGCACCCGCGGTAGGGCCGCGAAGTCTCGCTTCCATATATCCCGATTAAATAAATCGGGTGCCAGATACTAGCCAATGTCGAGCGTGGCGACAAGAACCGATTTTCCAACAACTATTTCTACTTTTTTCGTTTAATCGCTTGCATTGGGGAACCCTTTTGATTAATTTCCCGATCCTTGGAGGCGCGGCAGTTGTCGCTCACTCTGTTGTTAGGCAAAATAGCCTGCATTGCGCACCGGTAGCTCAGCTGGATAGAGCACTAGACTACGAATCTAGGGGTCGGGAGTTCGAATCTTCCCCGGTGCGCCATTTTCTCTCAAATTATTTTAATAACACCGGGTCGGTTTCGTCAGGGTCTTGCCATAATTGGTTCTATATTGACATAAAACAGTAATCTACGTTCTCTATGTAGATTACATATATGGAAAATCGATACTTATAGATTTTAAAAATTAATTTTGCAGGAGCGCAGAATGCGTAAACCAAAATCTGAAGAAATTTCGTTTGATGAATTTGATGAAATCAACAACCCACCACCGGCTACGACAGAC